>JANOOM010000374.1:0-9526 GCA_031421335.1 Armatimonadota bacterium | reverse complement strand
AATAAACCGGGTAGATCTGTCTTCGGTAACAACGCCCCACGTTCCGCCGTATATCAGGGTAGCCCTGCGGTCTCTCTCGAAAGGACTTCCCATGCCCAACCGGCCCGCCCTCGCGTTCTCGCTGCCCGTCGCCGCCCTGTTCGCCGCCCACGCCGCCTCGGCCGCCGCGCCAACGTCCGCCTTCGACGTGTCCGCCGCCGACCTTGTCAAGTCCGCGCCCGCCGCCGCCGCCTTCCCGGACGCCTCGGCCATCACCTTGCGCGACGAGAGCGCTGCCAAGCTCAACAGTGACGGCACCAGCGTGGACGTGACGCACGAGACGTTCAAGATCTTCAACCAGCGCGGCCACGAAAAGGCCGAGCTTTCCATCCCCTTCAACGAGGCGAACGAGACCATCACCAGCCTGCACGCCCGCACTATCCGGCCGGACGGCACGGTCCTGACGGCGGGCGCGGGCGACATCCACAAGACCGCCCCGTTCTCCGAGTTCGCCATGTACGACGACGCCAAGGACATCGGCATTTCTATGCCCGGCGTCGAGGACGGCGTCATCATTGACTACGTCTACACCCGGACGACGACTAAGTCCACCCTGCCCGGCCAGTACAGCGAGCAGTGGACCTTCCGGGACGGCGTGGACCCGGTCAAGTTCAGCAAGATGACCCTGAACGCGCCCGCCGCCATGAAGCTCCAGACCCTCCCGCGCAACACGTCCGGCATGACCGCAACCCAGGCGCTCTCCTCCGACGGGACGCGCCGGACCTATGTTTGGGAGATGAAGAACCTGGCCCCGCTCGTGCCCGAGCCGATGATGCCGCCCGCCACTACTTTTCTGCCAGCCGTCGAGCTGACCACGATCCCCTCCTGGCAGACCATTTCGCACTGGTATCAGGGTTTGGCGGCGGGCCAAATGACCGCTTCGCCCGAGATCAAGGAGACCGTCAAGACGCTGACGGCCGGCAAGACGGGGGATACCGAGAAGGCCAGGGCCATCTACTACTGGGTCGAGGGCCGGACCCGCTACGTCGCCCTGGAACTCGGCCTGTCCGCCTACCAGCCCCACCCCGCCGCCGACGTCTGCCGCAACCGCTACGGCGACTGCAAGGACATGGCGACCCTCCTCGTCACCATGCTCCACGAGGCCGGCATCAAGACCGCCTGGCCTGTCCTGCTGGGTGCGGGGCGCATCACGCCGGTGCGCGACAACCTCGCCGCGCCCTTCTTCTTCAACCACGCCATCGTCCGGGCCGACATTGACGGCAAGCCGTACTGGTTCGACTCGACCGCCGAGATGTGCCCCTTCGGCCAGATCCCCGGCGGCGACCGCGGCGTGGACGCCTTCGTCGTCCGCAACGGCGAAGGCACCTTCGAGACCATCCCGACCGGCACGCCCGCCGACAACCGCGAAACGACCGTGACGAACGTGGATCTGCACCCGGACGGCAGCGCGGACTGCCAGACGACGATCCACATGGACGGCGACAACGGGCTTGGGGCGCGCGTCTCCTTCCGGGGCCTTCAGGCCGCCCAGGTGAGGCCCGGCTTCCAGAACATGGTCAGCCGCATCAGCCCCAACGCCACCCTGTCCGACTACACCCTCAGCACATTGGCCGACCGCGACCAGCCCGTCGTCTTCGACCTGAAGTTCCACGCCCCGCTCTGGGCCGTCAAGACCGGCCACCTGCTCATCCTCAACGGCCAGGACATGACCGGCGCCCCCTTCGACCGCGCCGACCGGACCTTCCCCCTCTACCAGAGCCAGACGGGGCAGGCCGAAGAAGAGCAGATCATCACCCTGCCGGCCGGCTACACGCTGGAAGACAAGCCTGACGAGATCCACGAGAAGACCGCCCTTGGCACCTTCGATCAGACCGTCACCCTCAGCGGCAATGTCCTGACCGTTAAGCTCACCGTCACATCCCACCCCGGCCAGATCGCACCCGGCGACTACGCCGCTGCCAAGGCCCAGCACGAGAAGATCGTCGCCCTCCGCAAGCAGCCCATCGTCCTGCGGCTGACCGAGAAGACGGCAGGCGCGTAAACGAACGACAGCAGAACGGCAACAGAACGAAGCAGGCATGAAAAAAGGCGAACACAAGGTTCACCCCTACAGGATTCCGTCACCCGTAGGGGCGAACCTTGTGTTCGCCCTTCTTGTCCGTGTTCGCCCTTCTTGTCCGTGTTCGCCCTTCTTGTCCGTGTTCGCCCTTCTTGTCCGCATCGCCGTCTTTTGACGGCAGCGCGTCAGGCCATCGCCAGCAGGTCTTCTGTGATGCCGCGCCGCTGCTCCAGCGCCATGCCCGTCCCCAGCGCGACACAGGAGAGCGGGTCGTCAGCGACGCGGGTGGGGACGTTCGCGGTCTGGCCGATCAAAACATCCAAGCCGCGCAGAAGGGCCGTCCCGCCGGTCAGGACGATGCCGCGCTCGATGATGTCCGAAGCCAGCTCGGGCGGCGTTTTTTCCAGCACGTTCTTGACCCGGCTGACGATCTGAGAGATCGGCTCGGACATGCACTCGCGGATTTCCTCCGACGTCACCGTGACAGTCTGGGGCAGGCCGCTCAGGAGGTCGCGCCCACGCACTTCCATCACCGACTCCTCGCGCTGCGCCACCGCGCTGCCGATGGCGATCTTGATCTCTTCCGCCGTCCGGTCCCCGATCAGCAAGTTGTATGCCTGCCGGATGTGCCGGATGATGACGTCGTCGAGCTTCATGCCGCCGATCCGCAAACTCCGCGAGAGGACGATGCCGTCCAAGGACAGCACGGCGATGTCGGTGGTCCCGCCGCCGATGTCCACCACCATGTTTCCGCCCGGCGAGGAGATCGGCAGGCCCGCCCCGATCGCCGCCGCCATCGGCTCCTCGATGGTCAGCGCCTCGCCCGCGCCAGCCGCCAGGGCGGCCTGCTTGACCGCCCGCTGCTCGACGCTCGTGACACCCGACGGCACGGCAAGCAGCACGCGCGGCTTGAACAAGCGCTTGACGCCGCAGACTTTGTGCAGGATGTGTTCAAGCATCCTTTGCGTCGTCGTATAGTCGGTGATGACGCCTTCCGTCATCGGGCGCACGGCGACGATGTTGACCGGCGTCCGGCCCAGCATCTCGCGGGCCTTCTCTCCGACCGCGCGGACCTTCCGGGTGTTGACGTCCATCGCCACCACGGACGGCTCCCGCATGATAATTCCCTTGCCGTGTACATAAACCAGGACGTTAGCCGTTCCCAGATCAATGCCGATGTCCTGACTGAAGCGCATCAAGAGGACGCCCCCGCCGCCAGGCGCCGGATGCCGTCTTTGCCGGTCCCGTTCTGGTCCCCGCCGCCCACGCGCTCGATCTGCGCCCCGACGGCGCGCAGTTTCGCCTCGAAGCCCTCATAGCCCCGGTCCAGATACTCGATGCCCGTGATCTCCGTCCGGCCCTCCGTCGCCAGCCCCGCGAGCACAAGAGCTGCCGTCGCCCGTAGGTCCGAGCCGGCCACCGGCGCGCTCGTCAGCTGCGCGACGCCCTCGATGATGGCGGCGTTCGACTCGGTCTTGATATTGGCCCCCATGCGCGCCAGCTCATCAATATACTTGAAGCGCCGCTCGAAGAGCGTTTCGGTGATGATCGAGGTCCCCTTCGCCGTTGTCAGCATGGCGGCGAGCTGCGGCTGCATGTCGGTCGGGAAGCCGGGATAAGGGCTGGAAGTGATGTTGATGGCCGTCAGCGTCTTACCCTTCGCGGCCCGGACACGCACGCCGTCGTCGTTGAAGCTGACGGTCGCGCCTGCCTCGGTCAGCTTCCGCATGATCGGCTGGACATGTTCCTCGACCGCGCCCCGGATGAATAAGTCCCCCCGCGTGATTGCCGCAGCGACGGCGAACGTCCCCGCCTCGATCCGGTCGGTGTGCATCGTGTACTCCGCACCGTGCAGCGCCTTGACACCCTCGATGGTGATCTCCTTCGTGCCCGCCCCACGCACCTGTCCACCCATCAGATTGATGATCTCCGCCGCCGCCACGACGTCCGGCTCCTGGGCGGCGTTGGAGATGGTCGTTATGCCCTCCGCCAGGGCCGCCGCCGTCATCAGGTGCGTGGTGGCCCCGACGCTGCTTCGGTCCAGATAGATAGCCGCCCCACGCAGGCCGTGTGGGATGGTCGCCTCGACGTTGCCATGCTCGACCGTCGTCCGCGCCCCGAGACGCTCCAGGCCCTTGATATGATAGTCCACAGGCCGCGCGCCGATATCGCACCCGCCCGGCAGGGCGACGCGCGCTTTGCCGAAGCGGGCCAGCAGTGGACCCAGCACCAGGAACGAGGCGCGCATCTTACGGATGAGTTCGTAGGGGGCCTCGGACGTGGCGAGGGAAGTGGAGTCGAGGGTGACGACATTGCCGGTGAAGTCCACATTGACGCCGAGGTACTTCAAAATGTCCAGCAGTGTCAGGACATCACTGATGCGGGGGACGTTCTTGAGGACGGTCTGGCCGGTCGCCGGCAGCAGCGCAGCAGCGAGGACGGCGACGGTCGCGTTCTTGCTGCCACTCAGGCGCACGTCGCCCTCAAGGCTTCGTCCGCCGACGGTTTGTATCTTCTGCAAATCTGGGTCCTCCTGCTCGGGGCGCGTGGCGCCGGTGATTCTGTTGGTTCCGCTCGGGCAGGGGTATGGGGTGATCACCGGTCTTTGTCTATCAGTTGGCATAGTATACAAGACTTGGGGCTGATTGTCAAGAGCAGCACAACCCGTGGGCGACCACGTCCCGCCCCAGTTTCGCAACAAGGGGGCCGATTTCATGCCATTCTAATCTTGCGCGGCTATGCTAGAGTCAGTCATGAAAGGCTCACCCATGAAAACCTACTTCCACTGCACGCTCCTTGGAGGCGGCCTGTTCTTAATGGGCGCGGCGGCTCCTCTGATCGCCGCTCCGGCCCCCGCCCCAGCCTATCACCTAGCCCGCAAGATCGCTCTGACCGGTGAAGGGCGCTGGGACTACATCACGGTTGACAGCGCGGCCCAAAGGCTCTATGTCAGCCGCTCCACGCACGTCAACGTGGTGGACCTGAAGACGGGAACCGTCGTCGGGGACATCCCGGACACGGCGGGCGTCCACGGCATCGCCATTGATCCCAAATCGGGCCACGGCTTCACCAGCAACGGCCGCTCCAACACCGTCACGATCTTCGACCTGAAGACGCTCGCCAAAGTCGCCGAAGTCGCCGTCGGCACTGGGCCGGACTGCATTATCTTCGACCCCGCCACCAAGCGCGTCTTCACCTTCAACGGGCGCAGCAACGATGCGACCGCCATTGACGGGGCGACCGGCAAGGTAATCGGAACAGTTGTCCTTCCGGGCCGCCCCGAATACGCCGTCGCGGACGGCAAGGGCATGATCTACAACAACATTGAGGACAAGAGCGAGGTGGCGGCGATCGACGCCAAGACGCTCAAGGTGGAAAACGTCTGGCCCATCGCCCCCGGCGACGGCCCCTCAGGGATCGCCATGGACATCAAGGCGCGGCGCGTCTTCTCCGTCTGTGGCAACCAGAAGATGACGGTGCTGGACGCCGACACGGGCAAGCTCGTTGCGACACTCGCCGTCGGCAACGGCCCGGACGCCAGCGCCTTCGATCCCGCCCTCGGCATCGCCTTCAGCCCGAACGGCGAGGACGGCACGCTGAACGTGGTCCGCGAATCCGGCCCAAACCAGTTCCACGTCTTGGCGACGGTCCCCACCCAGGCCGGCGCGCGCACGATGGCACTCGACCCGAAGACGCACCACGTTTACCTGATGACGGCTACCATGCAGCCCGCCCCGCCGGCTGACCCCGCCGCACCCACCGGGGGAACCCCGCCCCGTCGCGGCGTCGTGCCAGGCTCCTACGTCGTGCTGGACTTCGCCCCCTAGCCCCAGCCTAGGGTCCAAGCAAAAGCGGGCGACGGCACGAGTGCCGTCGCCCGCATTTTATCGTTTGCCATGGGGCTAAACCCCCGTGGCAAGACGGGGTCTTATCGCTCCGCAAGCAGCTTCTGGATCAACCCACCCAGTTCCTGGCCCTCGTTCAGCGAATAGCCCGCCTGGCTCCAGCGCACGACGCCTTTCTTATCAATCAGATACTGCGAAGGCAGCGCGACTGCATGGTACGCGGCCTGCGCGCGGGCATTAGCGGCGAGGCCGACGGTGACGGGATAAGTGATTCGCATGGCCTTGACGAACGGCGCGACCTGCGCCAGCGTGTCAGCCTGATCCATGCTCATACCGACCACGCTGAAGCCGCGTCCGTGGTACTTCTGCTGCAAGGCACGCAGAGTCGGTGTTGCCATGCGGCACGGCCCGCACCAGGTCGCCCAGTAGTCCAGCAGTACCACCTCGCCGCGCAGATCGCGCAGGGAAAATGCCTTGCCCGCAAGCGTTCGCGTCGTGAAAGCCGGCGCGCGCGTCCCGGCAGGCAGCGGCGGCGGGGGTGCGGCCATCATCCCTTGCGCTGAAGCGGGAACAGCCCCTGCAAGCAGCAAGGCACCTAGAGTGGCGAGTCGAGTCAGATACATACCGGTACTCCTAAAGAAGGGGGTTGACATCGTCCCCCTAAAAAGGATACCATCAGGGCAGCGGTTTCAGTTCCGCTCCAGAGCAAATACTATGACACCCGAAATGCAGGCCATGCTGGCGGCGAACACTTTCGCCGTGGTAGGTGCATCGCGCGACCCCGACAAATACGGCTTCCTCGTCTATCGCTCCCTCAAAGCCACCGGCAAGACGGCCATTCCCGTCACCCCCCGCACCGGCGAAGTGGACGGCGACCGCTGCTATCCCAGCCTCTCGGATCTGCCGCAAAGGCCCGAGGTCGCCGTCATGATCGTCCCGCCGCTCGTGGCCGAAGCCGCCGTGGAAATACCAGAACCCTTAGGACATCAATGGAAAAGAAAAGCAACTATCACTGCGTTGACGGCCGCGACTACGAGGTCACGATGGCCTGGGATGAGAACTTCAAGGACAAAGACCACATCTTCAAGACCACGTTCAAGGCCATAGACAAAGCGACGGGCCGCGCCTATGCCCTACCCCGCGAGATCGCCACTTATCAGATCGGCGACCCCGACGAGGACCTGGGCGAGCGGACCAAGTGGTACTACGAGGGCAGCCGCGAGCTGCTGATGTCCGACTATCTGACCACGTCTTACCGCCGCATCTGCGACTACATCGAGCGCGGCAAGTAAGCGTCACGGAGCGTCCGGGTAGGCTTCCAGGCTGAGGGTGCCATCGGAGGCCCGGCCCATCGTGACCAGCGTGTAAGCGCGTCCGGCTTCGAGCCGCAGTGTGACCGGCCCGACCAGCGCGTCCGGCGTGTCGGCGGCAACGACTTTCAGGTCATAGCGCCCGCTGTCAAGAGTCAGGACGGGACTGCGCTTGCCGTAGGCGACTCTTTCAAGCCCAACGATGTTGTTGACGACCAAGTCTACAGGCTCAAGTCCCTGGGCCGCGTTGACCAGCCGCAGCGTCGCTTTCCCCGTCTCGATCTGCCCCGGCATTTCATCTTCTAGCACCTGCGCTTCGATGGGCCGCCCCCCCCCACGCATCTGCCCTAGGGCAAGCACGGTGTAGTCGTGTCCCTTCTCGAAGGCAAGAGGCCGCACCAGCAGCGTCGTCCCAAACGAGGCCGAGTCCAGGCGCACCGGGTAAGTGCCGGCCGAGACGCCTTGATACCCCGTGTTGCTGCGGAACAGCGCCCGCTTCCACACGCGCTGCCCGTCCACCGAGACGTTCAATCCCCCAGCGTCCGGCACCGCGTTGATCAGCCGCACCTGGGCAGTTCCGCCCTCCGTGCGCTGGTTCAGGCGGCAGCCCGAGGCGAACAGGGCACACAATACGCCGACGAATAGCAGGCCGAGCGGTCCAAAAGATTTCCTCGCAATCATAGAGCCTTTGTTTCGACTTCCGCTCCCGATATTCCTGCCGATACAACAAAAGCCGCCGCTCTTGAATCAGAGCGGCGGCTTTCTTTTCACTGACGGGAGTTGCAAGACTCGAACTCGCGACCTTCCACTTTGGAGGCGGACGCACTACCAACTGTGCTAAACTCCCAATATGATGTTGTTCAGAAGATGGGGCGAGAAGACCTCGCCCCAAGCCTCTACTTCGCTTCGCGGTGTAATCGGTGGACGCGGCAGCGGGGGCAGTACTTGTTCAGTTCCAGCCGCTCCGGGTGCTGACGCTTGTTTTTGGTGGTCGCATACGTCCGCTCTTTGCATTCGCTGCAAGCGAGGGTGATGATGACCCGTGCTTCATTAGCCATGTGTGTATCCTATTGTCTCAAGCAGGGGCGGACGCCGGCCGCCCCTGCGTCTTCGTAGTCTTAAGCGAGGATCTTGGTGACGACGCCCGCGCCCACCGTGTGCCCGCCCTCGCGGATCGCAAACCGAAGGCCCTCTTCCATCGCGATCGGCGCGATCAACTCCCCAACGATCGTCACGTTGTCCCCAGGCATCACCATCTCCACACCTTCCGGCAGGTCCAGATTGCCCGTCACGTCCGTCGTCCGGAAGTAGAACTGAGGACGGTACCCCTTGAAGAACGGCGTGTGACGACCACCCTCCTCCTTCGACAGGATATAAACCTCACCCTCGAACTTCGTGTGCGGCTTGATCGAACCCGGCTTCGCCAGAACCTGACCCCGCTCGATGTCCTTGCGCTCCACACCCCGCAACAGGATGCCCGCGTTGTCCCCCGCTTGAACCGTGTCCAGTGTCTTGCGGAACATCTCCATGCTCGTCGCCACCGTGGTCTTCGTCGCCTCACGGATGCCAACGATCTCGATCTGCTCGCCCGCCTTCAACACTCCGCGCTCAACACGACCCGTCGCCACCGTCCCCCGCCCGGTGATCGTCATCGTGTCCTCGACCGGCATCAGGAACGGCTTGTCCACGTCCCGCGCCGGTGTCGGGATGAACGAGTCCACCGCCGCCATCAAACGCAGGATCGAAGGCTCCCCGATTTCCGACTGGTCCCCTTCCAGCGCCTTCACCGCCGAACCCACAACGATCGGGCAGTCGTCGCCGGGGAACTCGTACTTCGACAGCAGTTCCCGCACTTCAAGCTCCACCAGCTCGATCAGCTCCGGGTCGTCCACCATGTCCGCCTTGTTCAGGAAGACCACGATGGACGGCACCCCCACTTGACGGGCCAGCAGGATGTGCTCCCTGGTCTGCGGCATCGGGCCGTCGGCCGCCGAGACGACCAGGATCGCCCCGTCCATCTGGGCAGCTCCGGTGATCATGTTTTTGATGTAGTCGGCGTGGCCAGGGCAGTCCACATGCGCGTAGTGGCGCGCCCCGGTCTCGTACTCGACGTGGGCGGTGTTGATGGTGATGCCGCGCTCGCGCTCCTCGGGGGCGGCGTCAATGGAGGCGTAAGAGCGGGCCGTGGCCCCGCCGGCCTTCGCCAGGACGTTGGTGATGGCCGCCGTCAGGCTGGTCTTGCCGTGGTCCACATGCCCGATCGTCCCGATGTTCACGTGCGGCTTCGAACGGTCAAACTTCGCTTTTGCCAT
>JANOOM010000373.1:0-4513 GCA_031421335.1 Armatimonadota bacterium | reverse complement strand
CCTCGTAGCCATGCGCGCCAGACACCTGGGCCGAGCCGGTCTTGCCGCCCACGGAGAAGTCGGCGATCTGGGCGGGCCGCCCCGTCCCGGACTGGACCACGGTGCCAAGCATGGAGCGGACGGCGGCGGCGACCGGCGGGTCCAGGACGCGGCGAATCGGCGTCGGAGGCACCAAGATGTCCTTGCCGCCCCGGCGGGTCGCGCGGATGATATGCGGGCGCATCAGCGTCCCGCCGTTCGCGATGGCGCCGTAAGCGGCAGCGAGCTGCAAGGGGGTCAGCGAGATGCCCTGGCCGAAGGCGATATTGGCGAGCTTGATGCGGGGCCAGCCGACGCCGCCGGTGAAGCGATCGGCGGCGTCCGGGGAAAGGAGGTGGGAGGCGGCCTCGCCGGGCAGGCCCGAGCCGGGTGGGTCCAAGAAGCCGAACTTCTGCTCGTACTCGTAAAGCTTGGGGGCGCCCAAAGCAAGCCCGAACTGGGCCATGCCGACGTTCGAGGAGACGCGCAGGATGCCGCGCAGGTTCTGCTCGCCCAGGTTCTTGGTGAGCGCATCGGCGGCCTCGTGGATGACGCGCCGGCCGATCGGCAGGGTCGGGCTGCAATAAACGCGCTTGTCCATCATGCCCAGCCCCTGCTCTTGCAGGATGGCGGAAACGGTGATGGTCTTCAGCGTGGACCCCGGCTCGTACAGGTCCGAAACGGCGTCGTTCTTCCAGCGTGTCGCGACGGCGAGCGCGGCGGCCTTGGAGAGCTTCTGGGTGGGGCGCGGCGCATTCGGGTTGAAGGCGGGGGCCTGAGCGAGCGCGAGGATCTCACCGGTCTGCGGGTCCAAGACGATGGCCACGCCGTGGTCGGCATGGTGGACGGCGACGGCCTTGACGAGTTCATCGTCGGTGACCCCTTGCAGGCGCGAGTCGAGCGTCGTGACGATGTCCGCGCCGTTCTCGGCCTCGACCCGGCGGCGCGTGGTGCCGGGCAGGAAGCGGCCGTCCCGGTCTATCTCGGCGACGACCCGGCCGTCGTGCCCGCGCAGCAGGGCCTCCTGGCTGTGTTCCAGGCCCGTGATGCCCACGCCGTCGCCGTTCGTGAAGCCAAGCGCCTGGGCGGCGAGGGCGCCGTCGGGGTAGGAGCGGCTCGAATCGTCAACGGCATAGATGCCGGCCAGCCCCGTCTTCTTGATGGCGGCGGTCAGCGCCTGGGCGGGCATCACGGCGGTGCCCGGCACGACGAAGCGCCGCTTCAGGGAGACGAAGTGGACGCGGGTCGAGCGCGGGGTGAGCAGCGCCTGCAGGTGGGCGGGGGTGTCGTGCAGGATGGGGGCGAGCAGGGCCGCCGCCGCCGCGGGGTCGGGGACTTCCTGCGGGTCGGCGTAGACGGCAGCGGCGGGGACATTCGAGGCCAGCGACTCGCCGTTACGGTCGAGAATCAGGCCACGCCGGGCGGGCAGCAGACTCTTGCTGACGCGGTAAGCGTCGGCCTGCTTCTGGAAATAAGCGTGCCGGACGGCCTGGAGGTAAACCAGGCGCCCGGCCAGCGAGAAGTAAAGGACGGCAAAACAGACGCACAGGACCGTGGCCCGTGGCTTAATGACCGATAAGTGGTTGTTTGTCGCCGCCTGCTGTCGTGTCACCGTTTTGTCCCTGCCCCCTGTCCCAGACCGTCCCCGCCGCCACCCGCGTGCCGCCCGCCGCCGCCCGCCGCGGTGCGGCGACGTAACTGATGGGCGTCGCGCCGCGCGGCGTCATGCCTAGGGCGACGGCCGCCCGGATGACGCGCTGGCGGCTCTGGAGTCGGTCGCGCTCCGCCCGCAGACTTTCGTTCTGGAGCTTGGTGCGGCGCAGGAGTGTCCGGGCCTCCGCCTGGTCATAGCCGAGCTGGCTGACATGGGCGTAAGCGGCGAGGTACAGCAGCAGCAGGCCGCAGACGATGGCCGTGCAGGTCGTCGCAAGCCCCATCAGGCGCATCTCCGACCGGCCCAGCCGGGTCATCCGGGGCTTGGAAGCGGCGCGCGGCTGGGGCCGCTCGGGGGCGGTCTCCAGGGCCGTGTTACCGACCGAGACCGGCCGGGACGTCGGGCGGGCGGCCGGGCGGGCGGTCCGAGCCTCAGCGGGGCGCGGGCCGCGCGGGAGGGCTTCCAAGCGGCGCGTGCGGTTCGGGTTGGGCGGCGTTCTCGTTTCCAGCATCGCTTTTCCTCTGTGATCGTTCCTTGCCCGATGACATCAAGGCGTTTCGTAAAAAGCGTTCTAAAGCTCCCGGGTCTAAAGTTTGCGGGCCGCTCGGAGGCGGGCGGAGCGGGCGCGCGGGTTGGCAGCGACCTCGACCGGGTCCGGCTCCTGCGGCTTGCGCGTCAGCAGCTCGACCACGGCCGGCGGCGGCATCCCGTAGAGTCCTTCGCCGGCCCCACGCCCTGACAATCGGGCGAAGAGCTGCTTGACGATCCGGTCTTCCAAAGAGTGATAAGAAAGCGCCGCTATGGTGCCGCCTTTAGCGAGGCGATCTACGGCGCTTTCCAGCGCGTGTCCGAGAACCGTCAATTCGTCGTTGACTGCGATCCGCAGGGCTTGAAAGGTGCGGGTCGCGGCGTGCTTGTCATTGGGCCGGGCGCGGGCAGGAATCGCAGCATAGACCGTGTCCACGAGCTGCCCCACGGTCCGGTAAGGTGTTTCTGCGCGGCGCTCGGCGGCGAACCGGGCGATGCGGGCGGCCCAATGTTCGTCCGAATTCTCGCGGATCAGGGTGGCGAGTTCCCGTTCGGTGAGCCGGTTGAGCAAATCAGCCGCCGTCAGCCCCCCACCCTCGGCATTCATCCGCATGTCCAAAACAGCATCGGGGTCCTTGAACGAGAACCCGCGGGTGGGCGTGTCCAGTTGGTACGACGAGACGCCCAGATCAAACAGCACGCCGTCCACGGACCCGATGCCCAGCTCGTCCAGAACCAAACCCAGATCGTCAAAGCGCGCGGCCCGCAGAATGACGGTCCCGCCCAATAGCCCGAGCCGCCGCTCGGCCTCGGCCAGTGCGTCCGGGTCCTGGTCCAGCCCGACCAGCCGCCCGCCAGGCTGGAGCCTTTCGGCCAGAGCGAGCGCGTGTCCGCCGCCACCGACGGTGCAGTCCAGAATCGTCTTCCCCGGCTGCGGGTCCAGCGCGGCGACGATCTCATCCCGCATGACGGGCACATGGTAGGGCAGGCCCCCCCCGCCCCCAATACTGGGGGAGCCGGACGCGGAGGGGGAGCCGGACCGACTGCTGTCTTCTCCTGTCCCCCCAGAATTGGGAGCTAGGGGGCCTTCTCTCATGCGATGCCCAGTTCGCGCGCCGACTCGGTGATCATTTGCGGCGTCAGATCATCATTGTAGAGCGCCCAGGACCCGGCGCTCCAGATCTCGATCCTGACTCCGGTGCCGACGATCACGACGTCGCCTTGCTCGCCGATCTTGGCGTACTCGCGCAGCTTCATCGGGATGGCGACGCGCCCCTGGCTGTCCGCGCTGACCTCCGTGGAGGTGAAAAACCGCTGGAGGCGCATCGTGTGTTCGTCGAGCTGCCGCTGCCGAGACAGCGACTCGCTCAGGTCCTTGTAGGCAGCCTCGGTGTAGACGAAGATGCACCCGTCGAGTCCCTTGGTCATGTAAAAGCGCTCGCCCAGGGAAGAACGGAACCGGGTGGGGATGATGACACGGCCTTTGTCGTCCACGCTATGGTCGAACTCGCCCTGAAATACCACCATTCCTCCACTTGCAATCCACTTGCCACCACTTAGGTACAACTATACGGCATGACGGCGCTTGTTGTCAAGGGCAGGCGGAGGTTTTTCCACTTATTTTTAATGGGTTTTTAATCTAGATGTTGGGGGCGGCGGGGGCGGGACACCAAATATAGGGTGCTTATGGCGCTTCAGGAGGTTTGTGGGGGGCATTACGCTTATGTGAAAATTAGGGTGGAGGCCCCACTTTCGATTTTTGGGGTGTAGGTGAAGCTGGAAAGTAGGCACGAAACGCGCCCTATGCCCGCTAAGACTTTTTAATGAAGTAGGCAATGATGCCTACAATCAAAGCTCCCACAATGAGTACCGGCAATGCCACGACCAACAGATGTAAGAGCAAGGGAAGCAGAGTGATAAGAATTATTATGCCGATAACTTTTAGCAGACAACTACCGCCAGACGGCTTCTCCCCTGCGGAGCCGGAAGGCGACGGTGCCAGCGAACGCGGCTCGATTCCCGGCCGTGGGGGGGGTGTAGTATGGGGCGCGGGAGGTTGAAGCACGGCGACGCGAGAGTGAGCCAGGGCCGGAGCGGCGGCGTGACCGCTCAACTCCTCATTAAGAATGCCATCCAGCAGATGTAAAAACTCAGACTTATGACTGGCAAAATGTTGATAAGAGCGAACGACGTAACGGAACATTGCTTGAGAAGCAACTGGGCTTTGAACGATTTCCCCGACGATATTCTCTACAACGGTTTCGCCCTGCTGCTTAGTCACTTCATCATCGTTATCGAAATATTGCGAATACA
>JANOOM010000372.1:0-2947 GCA_031421335.1 Armatimonadota bacterium | reverse complement strand
GCTGAGACGGTCCCCGAGTAGTGCAAATCCCACCCGAGGTTCGGGCCGTGGTTGATGCCCGAGACGACGAGGTCCACGTCTCCGCCCATCGCTTCCAGGATGCCCAATGTGGCGCAGTCGGAGGGCGTGCCGTTGGACATGAAGGCCGCCGCGCCGTCGCGCAGGGTCGAGGCGGAGAGCCGCAAAGGCTTGTGCAGAGTGATGGCGTGGCCTGCCGCGCTCTGCTGGCGCTCCGGGGCCACGACCGTTACATCGCCGACTTGGGACAAAGCTTGATAGAGGGCGAACAGGCCGTCCGACTGGACGCCGTCGTCGTTGGTCACTAGAATACGCATTGGCATGAACTATAGCCGATTGGCTGGGCCAGTGTCAAGGTGAACCCATCCCGCCTCGTTCCTCGGCATCCCTCCCGAAACGGGAGGGGGAAGGAGTTTTAAAGAGAGGCGATGTCCCAATCTCCTCGTCCTCCCGTTTCGGGAGGACCCCTGCGAAGTCATTTGTGACGGAGCAAGGAGGTGGGTTCCGGGTATAATAAGCGTAGCCATTACGCTTTTGGCACTACCTTAGAAAGCCCATCTCCCATGCGCCCACGCCTCTTCCTCTGCGCGCTCCTGCTCGCCTTGTCCCTCAACCGGGCTGCACCCGCCGCGCCGGTCGCACCCAAGCCCGCCGCTTTCGGCGTGGCGGCCCACAATGACGTCAACATCGAGTGGTGGTATATCAATGCCCATGTTACGACCGAGAAGAACCGGCACCTGGCCCTGATCGGGTCCTTCTTCCGCTTCGGCAGCGGTTTCAACCCGCTCGACGGCACGCCCATCCCGCGCGCCCACTACCTCATCTACGCGGTCACCGACTTGGACAAAAAGACCCAGCGGCCCTACTCGCTGGCTGACGCCGGCATGATCTCGCTGCTCAAGCAGTTCGGGCCGCTGCTGGCCCTCCAGAACCCGCGCGACAAGGGCGTCCGCGCCTTCCTTGCGGGCTTGGAGCAGGGCAAGCTTCCTGCGCCGCATCAGAAGATCGGCGGTGAGGCGTCCGTGGTCAGTGCCCCGTTCCATCTTGTCTACGGGCAGGAAAACACCTTGGCGGCGACGAATGCCACCAACACGTCATTCGACCTGAACCTGAATGCGGGCGGGCCGGACAAGATTCACCTCACCCTCGCCTCCCAGAAGCCCGCTATGGCCGTCGGCGGCAAGGGCGAGACGGGCCTGAAGCGCGCCAACGATATGTACTACTTCTCGCTCACCCGCTGCGCCGTCGGCGGGACGGTGGACACAGGCACCGGCCCAGAGAAGATCACCGGCGGCCTGGGCTGGTTCGACCACCAGTGGGGCAACTCCTGGGTGGCCTCAAACAATGGCTGGGACTGGTGGGGGACGCAGCTCGACGACGGCACCGACATTTTGTTCTTCCGACAGCGCGACTTGAAGACGGGGCGGGTCTTCTTCCCTTTGGCGACGTTCATGGACAAGAACGGGCATCAGAGCGTGACCAGAAATATTATCTTCAAGCCTGATCCGAAGGCGTACTGGAAGAGCGCGAAGAGCGGCGTGACTTACCCGCTGGGGTGGACCATCTCCTTCCCCGACAAGAGCCTGATACTGTCAATGAAAGCCAGTGTGCAGAACCAGGAAATGCCGATCTTAGGCCCCGGCGCAGGCATCTGGGAGGGCGTCTGTGCTGTGAATGTTGTGACAGAAGCCATGACTCCCTCCGGTGCCTATGCTGGCGGGCTGCGCCGCGTCGTGCTGGGGCCTCCTGGCGTCGCCTACATGGAATTGGTCGGGTACAGCAGCCCGGCGGTGAAGAAGCAGGTGATGAAGGCGGCGGTGGCGAAAGGGAAGTGAGAACCATGGGTTGAAACCCGAGGCGCTACTGGGGCCGATGACGAATGACGATCTCCACCAACAACCCAGCCTCTGTCCTTCCGCCCGACGTCGCCGCCCGGCGCAAGCGCGATGCCGCGCGCTGGTCGCTGACCTCTAACGCCACCCTGCTGGGGATGAAGGTCATCGTCGGCGCGATGACGGGCAGCGTGGGCATCCTGGCCGAAGCCGTCAACTCCGCCGCCGACTTGTTCGGGTCCGTCGTCGCCTTCCTCTCCGTGCGCGTCTCCGACGAGCCGCCGGACCGTGCCCACGCCTATGGGCACGGCAAAATCGAGAACCTGTCGGGCGCGGCGACGGCGGCCCTGATCCTTGTCGGCGGCGTGTTCGCCATCGGTGAGGCCATTCGGCATCTGCTGCATGGCGGGCCGCTGCCCGGCCTGGGGTGGGGGATCGCTGTCATGGCCGTGTCTGCCGTCATAGACGTCATTGTCTCCCGGCACTTGCTGCGCGTAGGCCGTGAGACCGATTCGCCCGCCCTGACCGCCGACGGCCACCACTTGCAGACCGACGTCTTAACCTCGCTTGGCGTTCTGGTCGGCCTGATCCTGGTGAGCGAGACGGGCCTGGCCTGGTGGGACTCGGTGGCCGCCCTGGGCGTCTCGGCCCTGATCCTGCGCGTCGGAGTCGGGCTGGCCTCCGAGGCCATGGGGACCCTGGCCGACATCGCCCTGCCGCCCGAAGAAGAACAAGCTATCACGCGCGTCCTGCAAGCGCACCCCACTGTCCTCGGATTCCACAAACTGCGAACCCGCAAGTCCGGCTCGCACCGCCATGTGGACGTGCATGTGCAGATCGCCGACACGCACACCTTCGTCGAAGCCCACCGGCTGACCGAGGCTCTAGAGGACGAACTCAGGGTAGCCCTGCCGAACCTGCACCCCATCATCCACATCGAGCCGTATGACGACGAGGCCCAGCATCAGCGCGAGCGGCACGGGGTGGGGCCGTAAATCTATGCAACCGCTCACAAGAAAGCGCCGCCCCTGGAACTACCTCCTGCCTGCCATCGCTGCCGTCCTGGTCATCGGCGGCGCCGTCTGGCCGAGGCCCGC
>JANOOM010000371.1:0-3786 GCA_031421335.1 Armatimonadota bacterium | reverse complement strand
CGATTCATCGCGCCCTATTTCCCCTCCGCGCCCTGTTTCCCCTCCGCGCCCTGTTTCCCCTCCGCGCCCTGTTTCCCCTCCGCGCCCTGTTTCCCCTCCCACCGACCGGAGGGCGCGATGAATCGCGCCCCTACACGCTCACGACCGCCCCGACCGCCAGGTCGTCCCACGCCAGGCGCACGCTTTCCGGGGCGGCCCCGGTCTCCTCAAACAGTATAAGCTCATTGTGCTCCCGCAGCCAGCACTTGGGGACGTAGTAGCGCGTGTGGCCGTTGATGGCCCAGTAGCGGCCCAGATTGATTCCGTTGACATACAAAACGCCCTTGCCCATGCCATCGAGGTGGGCGATGACCTCCCGATCCGGCACGGCCAGTTCCTCCGACGGCAGCGCGAACGAGGCCCGGAAGAAGCGTAGGGGGCGGGCCTCCTCTTCGACAGGCCCCCAGGCGGTCTCGACGGGCGCGGCCTCCCATGAGAGCAGGGGCCGGAAACGCCAGTCCGTGATGGCCGCGCTGAAGTCGCGCAGGACCGGGCCGAACAGACCTTTCTTGTCCTCCTCCAGCCGTCGCCCCTTGAACTGCCAGGCGCCCTTCAGATGCCCCATGTCGTCGCTGAGGACGGCAATCGTGTTTTCACCCTTGACGAACGAGACGCGGGCCGTCAGTGAGGGGTCGGCCACGCGCTCCTCAGCGGGGGCCTCGCTGACAGCGACCAGTTCACCGTTGATCGGCAGCAGGGCACGGTCGGCCAGGGCGGTCAGGGTCAGCGTCGCCTCGCCGTCAAACTCGGCGTGCAGCGTCGTCCGATACCAAGCGTACCCGGACTTGTCGCCCAGGTGGACGCGGTTCATCGGCTGGTACATCGCAGTCCAAGCCGACGTGTCATAGTCCGGCTGCGCTTCCTCGTCGGCGGGCGCGCTCTGCCAGTGCTCCAACAAGGGCGCTTCAGGCAGGGTGGTTTCAGGGACCGGCAGGGCGGTCCAGGCGCCGTTCTGGTACTTCCACAGGTCGGTCGCGCCCGGCGTCAGTTCGGCGTCCGTCCCCCGAAGGTAATACGCGCCCAAATAAATGCTGCCGTCGTCGCCGAACCAGGTCACGTCCATCTGGCCGGGCGTCAGGGTCAGGAACGCCTGCGTCCGGCCCTCGGGCGTCTGATGGCGACGGACATGGACGGGGTCGCCGGGTGTGGCGGCGAACTTGGGATCGTTGTCGGGGTCATAGGCGACGACGATAGTCTCGCTCGGGGCTTCCAAAACGCGCGTGATGATGGGCGCATAGAAGTCCATAGGCGTGCCGCCGACGGACCAGTCCAGGACGAGCGGCCGGACCGTGCCGGCGGGGACGGGGACGTGGTGCGGCAGGCCCTCGGCGATCTCGGACAGGTCCACGTCGGCGCGCTCGGTGCTTTGATTCTCCAGGAACCAGAGTTTTCCCATTTCGGTCTCGCGCCGGTGCAGGAGGACGCCGCTTTCCAGTGTCTGGCAGTGCAGGGCGGGGTCGTAAGCCGGCGCGTTCAGCAAGACGTCTTTGAAGGTCTGCGCGAACAAAGCGACGCGCCGGGTCCGGCCGTACTTCTTGTGCAGGCCGCCGGTCTCGGACAACGGGCCGGTGTTATAGTAGGAAGTCGTCTGGCCGTACATGGCGTCGTAGCCGAAGTTCGTGCCACCGTGCCACATGTAATAAGTATAACCCGCGCCGCCCATCGCCAGGATGCGCCAGGTCTCGCGTTCGGTGAAGGCCGGGTCGAAGGGATCCCCGCCGCCCCAGGCAGGGGCGGTGTCGTAGGGCTTGTCCCAGACGTTGTACCAGCCCGGCCAGAACTCCGTCGCATGGAGGGGCTTGTCGGGCTGCCGCCGCCGATAGTCGGCGAAGCGGTCGGCGATGCGGTGGCCGTTGATGCACTCGATGGCGCCGGGGAACTGGCCTTCGCAGGTAATCAAGGGAACATCAATGCCGTACTTGCGTGCGATCTCGATCAGGGCGCCCATGTAAAGCTCCTGGGCGTGGCCCTGGCTGCCGCCGAGGTTCAGCTCGTTCTCGATCTGGCACAGGATGATCTTGCCGCCGCGCGTGATCTGCCGCTCGGCGAAGATCGGGAGCAAGCGGCTCCAATACTCCTCGACGGCTTGGAGATAGAGCGGGTTAAAGGTCCGCGTTTCCAGCCCGGCCTTGTTGTAGAGCCAGGCGGGGAAGCCGCCGCCGTCCCATTCGGCGCAGATGTAGGGGCCGGGGCGGACGACGATATACAGTCCGGCTTCGGCGATCATATCCAGGAAGGCGGCGACATCGGCCTGGCCTTCAAAGACAAAATTGCCTTCCTCCGGCTCGTGGACGTTCCAGAAGAAGTAGAGCTGCAAAGTGTTCAGTCCAGCGGCCTTGGCCTTCTGGATGCGGTCGGCCCACAGCTCGCGCGGGACGCGGGGGTAGTGGATGGCGCCCGCTGTTAGGAAGGTGCGCTCGCCGTTGATGAGGAAAGATTGGGAGTCGTAGGTGATGGGGTCTGGCAAGGGGTACTGCTTTCAAGTACGGAAGAGGCGGGTGGTTGAAACCGCGCCAACAAAATCACAAAGTCCACCTCCGTGGACTCAGATTCTGGTCCCATTTTTAACCTGCGGAGGCAGGTTTGGTGAACTTGTTGGCGCGGTTTCAACTGCCCGCCTCTTCAAAGACTGCTATTTCGGCTTCTTCTGCACCGGGAAATAGCCCTCGCCGCGCAGAGTCTTGCTGATCCGAACGGCGGACAGGGCGCGGTTGAAGGTATAGACGTGCAGCCCCGTGATACCTTGTTCCAGTAGGTCGCGGCACTGCGTCGTGGCGTACTCGATGCCTCGGTCGGTGATCTCCTTCTCGGTCCCCTCCCCCAGGAAATCCAGCAGCTTCTTGGGAATGTCCTGACCGCTGAGTTCGCCGATGCGCTTGAGCTGGCCCAGGGACGTGACGGGCAGAATGCCGGCGAGCAGCGGAAAAGTGATGCCCGCCGCGCTCGCCTTGTCGCGGAAGGCGTAGAAGAGGTCATTGTCGAAAAAGAGCTGGGAAGTGGCGAACTCGGCTCCGCACTCCTGCTTGAAGCGCAGCCACTGGATATCGTGGCCGAAGTGTTCGGCATCCGGGTGCTTCTCCGGGTAGAAGGCGCAGCCAATATGAAAATCGTAGTTCGCTTTGACGAATTCGATCAGGTCGCTGGCATGCGCGAAGCCGTTTGGGTGCGGCTTGTACTGCGGATCGTCCTGGGGGGCATCGCCGCGCAGGGCCATCAGGTGCCGGATGCCGGCGCGCTGCAAAGTGTTCAGGATGTCGCGGATTTCGTCCTTGGAGTGGCCGACACAGGTGAGGTGCGGCACCGATTCGATGTCCAGCTCGCGCTCGATGCGGCTGACCAGGTCCACGGTCTTTTCCCGGTTGGAGCCGCCCGCGCCGTAGGTGACGGAGACGAAGTCGGGTGCCTGCCGGGTGATCTCGCCCAGGGTCGAGTAAAGAGTGGCCCAGCCTGCCGGGTTCTTGGGGGGCGAGAACTCATAAGAAAGCGTCGGGATGCCCGCCGCCAGTTTGTCGCAGAAGCTCATTTGGTCTCTCTGTCTATTATCGTCAGCCGATGCCGAGAAGGGTCACTTCGACGCGCTCGCAGAGCGCGTGGAGCATGACTTGGTGGCACTCCTGGATACGCATGGCGCTGGGGTTGACGCTCTGCACGATCATCTCATGGTCGGCCAGCCCCTTGCACTTGCCGCCGGTCTTGCCCAGAAAAGCCCCCGTCGTCAGCCCACGCTCTTTCGCCACGGCGAGCGCG
>JANOOM010000370.1:0-4932 GCA_031421335.1 Armatimonadota bacterium | reverse complement strand
GAACGGGGGTTCAGCCCCGTTGTTCACGGCCCCACCGGCACCGTATACAATGCCCCCCGGCGCTCAAAGCTGAGACCCTTGGCACCCGGCAGCCAGCGGAAGTTATGCGGGTACTGATCAGGGTTGAGAGAGTCGTCCCATGGCTGATACCAATCCCCCAAAAAGTGCCAGCGCGTCCCGTCGGCGCGGCTCACGGACGCACCCAGAGTTTTGCCAGGCTTCGGCCGCCAGCCGAGACGCGCGGCGAGGCCCTGGAAGGGGGGCGGTAGGACCGGCGGGGGACGCCGGACCGTCGTCCAGATCAAGGCGTCGCCTTCGGACGCGAAGCGCGCGTCGGAGAGATTGAAAAAGCTGTCGCCTGGCGGCAGCGACACGTTCCTCACGGTCTGCTGAACGCCGGTGACGGTGAGGCGCGAGAGCGTGACGTTGGCATCGTCCGGGCCGCCGTTACCCCCGGCCTCGGCGAAGAAGCGCTCACCGGGGGCCGGCAGCCCGGTCACGTCCCAATCCCGATACGTCCAGGGCAGGGACCTGGCGCCGGGCGGGCCTTCCACGCCGCGCAGCCGTGCGCCGCGCAGCCGTGCGCCGCGCAGCCGTGCGCCGCGCGTCAGTGCGGGGTCGTAGCCCGTATCGTAGCCCGTGTAGCGCAAAAAATGGCGGCTGTCGTTCAGCCAGTAGGAAATGCCCACCTCGTCCCGCCCATACGGCCACTGCTGGAGCTGATGCCCGTCAGTCGTCACGCCGTAGACCCTCTTCCCGAGGCCCGCCCAGATCAGGCGCGTGCCGTCCGGAGAGACCTTGACGCTCCGCGTCTGCCCCCCCGTCTGCCGGAACAGGGCCTCTAAAGCTGGGAGCGGCGTTTCCGTCTTGGTCCGCGTGTCGCGGCGAGCGACCGTCCAACTCAGGGCATGGACCCAGTGGAAGAGCAGCAGATCATGGTCGGAGAGCCAATAATACCCGTCCTTCCCATCGCCCTGATGAACGCCGGGGACCGCAATGGCGTGGTCCATCAGGCGGTGTCCCGCCGGGCGCGAGAACCAGGCTAAACATATTACCGATGTAGTCAAAGCGAGCGCGAGAACGCGCTTAGTGGGCGCTCTCATTCCACGTCCCCCCGGCCCTCATACAGCAAGCACCGCACCGTCCGCCCGCTCTCCAGCACTGTGTTCGCCGGGACCACGGTCGGGCAAGCTTCAAAGCGCTTGGGGCAGCGGGGCGCGAAGGGGCAGCCCGGCGGGATGGCCGTCAGCGGGGGCGGCTGGCCCGCGAGTGTCGGCAGCGGGGCATCGGTGCGGGGCCGCCGCCAGTCCGGGAGCGAAGCCAACAGGGACTGCGTATAGGGGTGCCTGGGGGACGTGAACAGGTCGGCGGCAGTCGCGTACTCGACGATCTGGCCCGCGTACATGACGGCCACGTCGTCGCAGCGCTCGCGGACGACACCCAGGTCGTGCGTGATCAAGACGATGGCCGTGCCGAGTTCGGCCTTTAGTTCGTCCATCAGATCGAGAATCTGGGCCTGCACCGTGACGTCGAGGGCCGTCGTCGGCTCGTCGGCCAGCAGGACTTCGGGGCGGCAAGAAAAGGCGATGGCGAGCATGACCCGCTGCCGCATCCCCCCTGACAGCTCGTGCGGGTACTGCCGCAAGCGCCGGTCCGGCAGTGCGACCCGGACGCGCGTCAGCCAGTCCAGGGCCTGCGCGCGGGCCTCCGCCCGCGACACCTTCTGGTGGGCCAGGATCGTCTCCACGATCTGCTCGCCGACGGTCAGCGTCGGGTTCAGGGCAGTCATCGGGTCCTGGAAGACCATGGCGATCCGCGCCCCACGCACGGCCCGCATCTGCCGCTCCGGCAGGCCCAACAGGTCAGCACCGTCCAGGCCGATCCGCCCCGCGACGATGCGGCCCGGCGCGGAAATCAGGCGCAGGATGGACAGAGCGGTCACGCTTTTGCCCGACCCGCTCTCGCCCACGATCCCTAAAGTCTCACCCCGGCGGACGCTGAACGAGACCCCGCGCACCGCCCGCGCGACCGGGCCGCGCCCCTCGCGCCCGAACACGGTTTCCAGATTCTCCACTTGCAGAAGCGCATCGGTCATAAGTCGTTCATGCTCCAAAAAAGAGAGGCCCTACCGGCGGAGCCAGAAAAAGCGCGCGTAGGCGGTCCGCATCCCCGCCCGCTCCATATTGTGCTGGCTGGTCGTGTCCAGCCCCGCCTGCGCGGCGACGAGATCACATTCCAACGTGTCCCTTTTTACTTCCCTCGCGCACGGCCCACGCCCCCACAAATCATTTCGCTCGCAGGGAAGCCACCACGCTTGGTAGACTGTTGATGCCCCAATGTTCGATCACTTCCTTATGGAAGCGCGTGACGACCGCTTTGTTTCTTTCCGACTCTGGTTGCATGTCCTGTACCCCATTGGTCATAGGGTACCCAGCACGGGCAAGGCTTACGGGAAGCCGACGCGCGCCAGTAGACGCAGGGGATTTTCGTACAGGGCCGCGTCTGTTTCCTCCGCAGTCAGCCCCGCGCCCAGCGCGACCGTCCGCGCGAAGGCTTCCGTGTGCAGATCGCCCGGCGAGTGCGTGTCCGAGTTTATTAGCAATCGCGCCCCCGCCGCCCGGCCCAGAACGACTGTGTTGCCGTTGCCCAGGCAGTGACCACGGCGCGAGGTGATTTCGAGGAACACGTCGTTCTGGGCCGCCAGCGCGGCTTCTTCCTCGGTCAGCAGGCCCGGATGCCCCAGGACATCCACGTCGGGGCATTCGACGCTCGCCCGGTTGGTCCCCGGCGGCACCGGCTCGACCAGCGTCTCGCCGTGGATGACCACGATCTTCGCCCCCCCTCTCTTCGCCCGCGCGGCCAAAGCGGCGATGGCGCGGGGCGGGCAGTGTGTCAGTTCGACGCCGGGCAGGACGCGGAACTCCCACTGCTCCCAGGCCAGGTCACAGTCGCGCGCCACCTTCTCGACGATTTCTTCAATGTTCGAGGCCGAGGCATGGTCGGTGATCGCCATCGCCGAGTAGCCGTTGACATGCGCGCGCCGAATCAGCTCCATCGGCAGCAGCGCCCCATCGGAGAAGAACGAGTGGGTGTGAAAATCATAAAGCGGCATGGCGCGTTCCTTAGTGTCACAGGTCTGTCACAGTGTCACATGGGGTGTGACAGAGGGCTTCCAGGGTAAATGTGGAGCCTGTCTCACGCGGTCACCTGCGGCAGTGGGAAGTCGCACTGGCCTTCCATGCCAAGCTCCTGGAGGCGATGCAAGATCGCGGGGTCTGTGCCACTATACCGAAGCGTGTCAATACAGTTGACGGCCATTGCTTGAAAGGCCCGATTCAGTTCTTCGGGTGTCTCCGGCTGCTTCTTGTAGAAGCAACCGAACATTGGATTTTCAAGGTCTTCTTCAAACCCCATCAGGTCAGGTGCTTCTTCGGCCGGCAGGCAACAGGCGAGACAAAGGTTAGCTTCGGTGTAGAACGAGCCAGGCGCGTTCAGCGGGTTTCGCTGTCGAGGCACATATTCATGACCGTCGCTATTCGCTGAAGCCATTGGCAGGTCGGTCATGACTGAGGCACCAGCGGTTCCAGTTCCGCCCAAAGCTCCTCGAAAACGAGCGGCTGACCGCCCATCCGGCGGATAAACAAAGGCCGCTCCCTCTCCCAATAGTATTTCAGCTTGCGCGGCGAGTAGCGGCGCAGGAGGTCGGGCAGGTTGTGGATGTGGTCCGCCTGGGTTGCGCCCAAGTCTGCATCTTTCGACCAGCCCGCCGAACGCGCCTCTACGACGCCCGTTTGCAGGATGCGTAGGATGACGTCGGCGATGTTTTGGGGGCAAGGCCGCAAATTGGCCTTCTGTTCCGCGACAAGTTCCGGGAAGGTGTCTTCGATGAGCCACTGAAGGTCTTTCACATCGGCCTCCCAGGCTAGTCAAACAAACTGGACACGCTCATGTCCTGGTTGACCCGGTGGATCGCCTCCCCGAACATCGCCGCCACCGAGAGCTGGGTGATCTTCGGGCGCCGCTTCTCGGGGGCAAGCGGGATGCTGTCGGTGATGATGACCTCGGCGATAGCCGGGTGGTCGTTCAGCCGGTCCACGGCGTCCATCGTCAGGACTCCGTGCGTGGCGCAGATGTGGATCTCGGGCTTGCAGCCGTGCTCGACCAGGGTCCGGACGCACTCGATGATCGAGCCGCCGGTCGTGATCATGTCTTCCAGGATAATCGGCGTCTTGCCGGCCACGTCCCCGGCGAGGTCGGTGATCTCGGTGTGCCCGTGCATCTCGTGGTGCTTGTAGCCGACGGCGAGCGGGGCGTTGAGCTGCCGGACCAGCTTGCGGGCCTGCTTGACCCGACCCTCGTCGGGCGAGACGATGACGACGTTTTCTAACTGCTTCTGCTGGAAGTAGTCGGCGAACATGCCGCGCGCCGTCAGGTGGTCTAGAGGAATGTTAAAGAAGCCCTGGATGGCGTCGGCGTGCAGGTCCATCGTGATGACCCGGTCGGCCCCCGAGGCCGTCAGGACATCGGCGATGAGCTTGGCCGTGATCGCCTCGCGCGGCCGGTCCTTTTTCTCCTGCCGGGCATAGCCGAAGTAGGGCAGCACGGCGGTGATCCGGTCGGCACTCGCCCGGCGCATGGCGTCGATCAGGATCAGCAGCTCGACCAGATTCGTGTCTACAGGCGGGCAGGTCGGCTGGATGATGTAGGCGTCCGCCCCGCGCACACTTTCTTTGTACTGCACATAGGTCTCGCCGTCCGAGAACCGGTCAATGCGGTCGTCGCCCAGCGGCAGGCCGAGCCACGCGGCGATGTCCTGACAGAGTTTCGGGTTGCCGGTCCCCGCGAACAGCTTGATTTCGGTCTTCTCTTTCACTCGAGTCCCCTAATCCGCCCCACCACTTGAGGTTGGGCCGGCCAGATTATACCGGACAC
>JANOOM010000369.1:0-1541 GCA_031421335.1 Armatimonadota bacterium | reverse complement strand
TGTGAACGGTCGTTTACAAAATGTAAAAGGCACTCTGGTTTCATGAAATCGGAAAAACTGAAAAAATGCAGGTAGCAGCTTCCACTTCTTTTTTAGCGCATTGGTATCACGTGCTAAACCCGCCAATTGCCCGCAATGCGTCCGGTATGTGCCGGGTAGCAAACGCTACCAACGAGAGGAGAGGGGTTGGCGCTGCGCAAGGCAATCATAACTAAAGTGGGCTATTTTGAACCACCGCCGTTGTTTCGTATGGGGTCATGAATGGCACCCCTCACTCACTATGACTGATACTTTTGACCGTCTTATCTGCTCCCACCCGGAGGTAGATATCACCAGCTCCGAACGGGTGAGCCGGATAGACAAAAACAACATCGCTTTCGTCTTGAATGCTTTTTTGCGGCTGGCCAAGTATTTGCAAGGCTTGCGGCAGGGCCATGCCTGGCCGTACGAGATAAGAGTGTTCCAAATTGCGCCGACCAGTCCGGGCTGCCGGGCTTAACCAACACAGGTAGCTAAATAGCAGCAAAGCCATCAAAACGAAGGCTAGACTTGTTATAAACAACCGGCGAAACCATGTGGTGACCATGTTCAATCAGTAGATTTGGTTGGAGGGAACCGCAATGGTAAGAAAACTCCAGGGCAGCGTTGTTTTATCAAGTCGGGGTCGGTGTTACGTGAACGTCCGGCGCGGTCCATTAAAAATTGTTGAACAAAGGCCGCGAAGGCCGTGGGGTTGGCGGAAAGTTGGTTGCCATAGGGGTCGCACTATACTAGGAACGGAAAACAACGGTAAGCCCACTTGACTACCGAAAACGAGCTGATTTGTCTCACTAAGTCAGCCATTCAGGCTGGGATGAGGTGTTGATGCGGGAGATAAGCAAAAGCTACACGCCAGCCTGGCCAGAACTTGCTTTTCTCAAAAACTGCCTTGGTAGCGTTTAAACGTGCGTTTTCTGAGATGGTCCGCTAGCTCAGGATTCCTTAGCGTTGTTTTCCGTTCTTAGTATAGTGCGACCCCTGTAAGACGCACCCGTTATGCAGCCAAAAGCCGGTATGACCGAAACCCCTAAGCGTAAGACAGCCCCCGCAACTGACCCTGTGGAAGCCGAAAATGGTAAGACAACCCCTGAAATCAGTCTTACTGAAACCTCTACTAGTAAGACAGGGGGCGAAATGGTTGAGGAGAAGCGTCTTACAGCAAGTAAGACAGTAAACAAAGGCGGTCGGCCACCGAAGGCGGCCAGCACCACGGCCGTTACCTGGTCGGTGCGCGGGGTGGAGCGGGAAACGCGGGCCATTATTGAGAAAGCCGCCGAGCGGGCCGGCAAGAACCTGGGGCAGTACCTCAACGATGACGTGCGCGGCTTCGCGCAGAGTCAAATCAGCCAGGCCGAGGCCGCCGGCCAGGCCGTGGCCAGCCCCAAGGATTTGCAGGTGCAGGTGGAGCAGCTCACCCAGCTGGTCGAAGGCATTGCCGCCCGCATGAACGAGCCCGCCCGCAAGGGCTTTTGGCAACGGGTGTTTGGTAATTAGACCGTTTT
>JANOOM010000368.1:0-10101 GCA_031421335.1 Armatimonadota bacterium | reverse complement strand
TACTACCCCTACCTCGACACCAAGCAGATGGCTGGGATGCTGACCGGCATCAAGGGGGCGGGCGACTATGAGGGCCTGTTGATCGGAGCCAAGCTCCTGGACAAGCCGAGCTTCGGGACACGGGCGGCGGGCGCGCTGTCGCTGGTCTACGGGCTTATCATCCTTCTGATCGTTCTGGGCAACGTTGGCTACTACGCCCAGCGCGCCGTTGAGAGGAGGGCGGACCGATGAGCTATCTGCGTCACCTCTTCGACCCGATCCTGCTGTTCGGCGCGCTGGGGACTCTGGCGGTCCTCTCGCTTGTCTTCAAGGAGAACCGGTTTTACCGCTTGTTCGAGCACATCTTTTTGGGCCTTGCTCTGGGCTATGACCTGGAGTTCACCTGGACGACGGTTTTGAGGCCGCAGTGGTGGGACCCAATGACTCAGGACGGCCAGTGGGCCTGGATCATGGTCCTCCCGGTGGGTCTGATGTTCTACGGCGTCTACACGCAGCGATTCGCCTGGATGAGCCGACTCATCTTCGGCGTTTTCTTCGGGCTGGCGGCGGGCACCGTCTTCCAGGACTACAGCGGGCGCGTCGTCCCGCAGGTGACAAGATCGTTCGCGCCCTCCAAGTCCCTGATCCCGTCGCCGGCGGCGCCCGGCGACACGCACGCGCTGCTGCATCAGATCTCGTTTGTCCTGAACAACGCCTTGTTTCTCGCGATTGTCGTTTCCGTCCTGGTCTACTTCTTGTTCGCCTTTGAACAAAGAAACCGGGCCGTCCGGGGGACGGCCCAGTTCGGGCGGTGGGTGCTGATGTTCTCGTTCGGCGCGATCTTTGGCTCGACGATCATGACACGCATGGCGCTGCTCATTGACCGCATGTATTTTCTGTTCCACGACTGGCTGCGAATCGTCCCGAACTAGTTCGGGCTAGACGCCGAGCTGGTCAGGGCGCGAGGCGCTTTGGGAACGCAGGCGTGTCTGGCGCTGGGCGGCGCGCAGGTCGCGCTGCGCTTGGAAGTTCTGCCACCAGGTCCGGCAGTTCTCCGCCGCCGTCTGCCAGTGTGAGCGTGGGCGGTTCGTCCCGAAGTCGCCCAATGCTCTCACCTTGCGCGCGGTCAGGTGTTCCAGCCCGACCTGCTCATACCGCGACTCCAGCCGCTGCCAGGCGAGGGAAATTGTGTGCGCGTCCCGGCTGAACTCCCCGTGCCAGCCGCAAGTCCAGCAATCCGCGTTGTGCTGGTGGTTGAGTGTGCCGCAGAGCGCGCAGAGCTTGACCGCCTCTTTGGAGACGCTCAGATTCTTGGAAGAAAAACGATCGGCCATAACTGACTTCTTTCTGTGTTGCAGGCACGCCCGCCATTGGCCGCGCCGATAGTTATCTATACCCGCTTTGCCGCAAAACGGCTCGGTATTTTTGCCGGGCGCGGCGTTCGCGCCCTTCCACTATTGTTGCCGGCTGCCGCAGTTTTCTCTAGGCCCCAAACGCGCGTTTTGCCCGGCTTGACTTTTCGCTTCTAATAGAAGTATACTGTCCGGCGTGTCTCCTGCCTGAGCCACCGACACGCACACGCTTTTCTAACCAACCGAATGTTTGACAGCCTCGCCGACAAATTACAGGACGTCTTCAAGCGGCTTCGCACCAAGGGCGCCTTGAACGAAGCAGATGTGGCCGAAGCCCTGCGCGAAGTGCGCCTGGGTCTTCTGGAAGCTGACGTCAACTTCAAGGTCGTCAAGGACTTCATCGGACGCATCCGCGAGCGCGCAGTCGGCATTGAGATCTTGGAAGGACTGCACCCTGCCCAGCAGGTCATCAAGATCGTGGACGAGGAGTTGACCGCCCTGCTCGGCGGCGAGCAGGCGCCTCTGACGTTCGCGGCCAAGTCCCCCACGGTCATCATGCTCTGCGGCCTGCAGGGTGCGGGCAAGACCACGCACGCCGGCAAGCTCGCCCTGATGCTCCGCAAGCAAGGCCGGAACCCGATGCTGGTTGCCGCCGACATCTACCGACCCGCCGCCATCAAGCAGCTCCAGGTGGTCGGCGAGCAGGTCAAGACGCCCGTTTTCACCCTCGACGGCGCAAAACCCGAAGCCATCGCCCGTGAAGGGGTCGCTGAGGCGGACCGCAAGGGCCACGACGTGGTCATCCTGGACACGGCGGGCCGTCTCCAGATTGACGAAGCCCTGATGTCGGAGCTGAAGCGCATCAAGGACATCGTCGCGCCCCACGAGATCCTGCTGGTCGTGGACGCCATGACCGGCCAGGAGGCCGTCAACGTCGCGCAGGGCTTCAACGAGGCCCTAGACGTCACCGGCTTCATACTCACCAAGCTCGACGGCGACACGCGCGGCGGCGCGGCCCTTTCGATCAAGAGCGTTGCGGGCCGCCCGATCAAGTTCGTCGGCGTCGGCGAAAAGATGGACGCGCTCGAGATCTTCCACCCGGACCGGATGGCCTCCCGGATACTTGGAATGGGCGATGTGCTCACCCTGATCGAGCGGGCTGAGGGCGCACTGGACCAGAAAAAGGCCATCGAGCTTGAAAAAAAGCTCCGGGCCAATAAGTTCGATTTCGAGGATTATCTGGAGCAGATGCGCCAGATGCGGAAGATGGGGCCGCTGGACCAGATCCTAAAGATGATCCCCGGCCTGGGCGGGTCGGACGCGCTGAAGGGCTTGACCATTGACGAGAGCCACCTCGCGCAGATCGAGGGCATGATCCTCTCGATGACCACGCAGGAGCGTCGCGAGCCGGGTCTGATCAACGGTAGCCGCCGCCGCCGCATCGCACTCGGCAGCGGGCGCACCGTCCAGGACGTCAACCGCCTGCTGACGCAATTCGAGCAGATGAAAAAGATGATGCGCGGCTTGACCAGCATGGAGCCGGGCGGCATGCCCTCCCTGCCGGGCATGGGCGGCAAGCACAGCGGCAGTAACAAGACGGCCTCCAAGAAGAACAAGCGCAAACCGCCGCCGGGCTTCAAACTCCCGTTCGGGCGCCGCTAATCTTCCCCGTTCCCATTTTTTCCGTTCTCAACTTCTAAGAAAGGAGTAACACAAATGTCCGTTAAAATCAGACTGCGCCGCATGGGCGCCAAGAAGCGCCCGTTTTACCGCCTCGTCGTCGCCGACAGCCGCCGGGCGCGCGACGGACGCTTCATCGAGACCCTGGGCTATTATAACCCCTGCGTCGAACCGAATGAGCTGAAGATAGACGCCGACCGCGCCCTTTACTGGCTCGGCGTCGGCGCCCAGCCGTCCGACACCGTCCAGGCACTGCTGAAGAAGCAGGGCGTCGGCGTGTCAGCCACGAGCGATGCGCCCGCCGAACAGACCGAAGCCGCTGCGGCGGCATAGTGGGTAAACACCCAAAGAGCAAGGCCCCTGCCGGTCCCTCCGAGCCGTTGAGGACCAGCAGGGCATGATGGTAGGGGAAAACGAGGAGTTGTAGCACGTTGAAACCCATGATAGAGTATCTCGTCAAGGAACTGGTAGATGAACCCGAGCACGTCACGGTAACCGAGATTCCCGGTGAGGAATCGACGACCTACGAAGTCCACGTCGCCCCCAGCGATCTGGGCAAGGTCATCGGCAAGCAGGGGCGGATCGCGAACGCCCTGCGGACTGTCACCAAGGCGGTCGCGATGAAGTCAAAGAAGAAAGTCTACGTCGAGATCGTCGCTTAAAATACCATGCCTGACCTGGACTCGGAAATAGACGAATACTCGGTCCTCGCGGCGGAGGTCGCCGGGGCGCACGGCGTCAGCGGCAGTCTCCGCCTGCGCCTCATCGGGTCGTCCTCACATGACTCGGCCTCGGATGCCGCCGCACGCTCGCTGAAGGTGGGCCGCACCGTCCGCCTTCAACGCGCGGGCGATGGCTTCCACCAAGATCTGACCTTGAAGGGCCTGCGCCGCCAGCCGAAAGGTGTTTGGATCGGCCAGTTCAAAGAAGTGACCGACCGGACCGGCGCGGAAGCTTTTATCGGCTGCTCCGTTTTGATCCGCGAGTCGGAGCGCGCCGCCCTGCCCGAAGGCGAATACTACGTTGACCAGCTCCTCGGCATGGACGTGCTGACGGACGCCGACCGGCCCCTGGGCAAGCTGTCCGATGTTCTGGTGACCCCCGCGCACGATGTCTACGTCACCGACGCCGGCGCGATGATCCCCGTTGCCGGAGACTTTATCATCGGCATCAGCCTAGGCGACCGGAAGATCGTCGTCCGCGACGTGCCCGGCCTGATAGACGACCCTGAAGACCTGTCCGCCGCGCCATGAGGATAGATGTCGTCACGATCTTCCCCGACATGATCCGCGCCATGCTGGGTTTCAGCATCGTCAAGCGGGCGCGTGAGGCGGGAGTCGTGGACGTGCAGGTCCACGACCTGCGCTTCTGGGCGCCCGGCCTCCATCGCAGCACGGACGACACGCCCTATGGCGGCGGCGCGGGAATGGTCATGCGGCCCGGCCCGATCTTCGACTGCGTCGAGAGCCTGCCCCGCCTGCCCGAAACGCGCGTCGCCCTGCTGACGCCGCAGGGCCGGACCTTCTCGCAGGCCATGGCCCGCGAACTGTCCCTCTGCCCGCATCTCGTTTTGATCTGCGGCCACTATGAGGGCTTCGACGAGCGCGTCCGGGAACACCTCGTCACCGAGGAGATCTCGGTCGGCGATTATGTGCTGACCGGCGGCGAGCTGCCGGCCCTCCTCGTCATAGACGCCGTGACCAGGCTCCAACCCGGCGCTTTGGGCAGCGCCGACTCCGCCGAGGACGACACGTTCTCCGAGGGCCTGCTCGAATACCCGCATTACACGCGCCCGCCCGACTTTCGGGGCTGGCGCGTGCCCGACGTTCTGCTCTCCGGCCACCACGCCGAGATCGCCAAGTGGCGACGCAAGGAGCAGTTCCGCCGCACGCTCGCGCGTCGGCCCGACCTCTGGGCGGAATTTGTCCCGTCTAAGTCCGACCTCAAGCTGCTGAAACAGCTTGCAGACGAATTGGAGAATCCTGTTCATGCATCCCCTGATCCAAGAGATTGAAAGAGCGCAGCGCAAAGAAAGCGTTCCCGACTTCGGGCCGGGCGACACCGTCCGCGTCCATGTGAAGGTCGTCGAAGGCGGCAAAGAGCGCGTCCAGATTTTCGAGGGTACGGTCATCTTCCGCAAGAAGGGCTTGTCCCGATCGGCCTTTATGGTCCGCAAGATCAGCAACGGCTACGGCGTCGAGCGCACCTTCCTCCTGCACTCGCCCCGCGTGGACAAGATCGAAGTCACCCGGCGCGGCCTGGTGCGGCGCGCCAAGCTGTTCTTCCTCCGCAAGAAGGTCGGCAAGGCGGCCCGCATCAAGGAGAAGCGGACCTTTTAGGGTCCAGGAACTTCTCGGCCACCACCCGCGTAAGCAAAGTCGCCAGTCCTTCTGGCGGCTTTGTTTTTTGTGCCCGCTCCTTTTGACCCTTTCTGAGACCACCAACCCATGCAGCCTCCGTTTACCGACACCCCCTCGCCGGCCAGTCTGACCGAGACGTTAGCGAATCTCAACATCCTGTGGATACTCGCCATCGTCGCCGGGCTGACCGTGCTGCGCCTGGCCTTCGTTTATCTGCCCTCGGACCACGCGCGGTCGTTCGCCGAGATCCTGGAGTCGGGCATGATCGCCGTCGCACTCGTTTTCCTGATCATCCGCCCGTTCGTCCTGCAAGCCTTCTTTATCCCCTCTCCTTCGATGGAGCCGACGCTGCTGGGAAAAAACGGGTCGGGAGACCGCATCCTGGTCAACAAGTTTGGGTATCGGCTCGGCAAGCCGGGGCACGATGACGTCGTCGTCTTCCTCGCCCCGCCCGCCGCTATGGAGGGCGACCCCGAGTTCATCAAGCGGCTGATCGGCCTGCCCGGCGACAAGATCGAGGCGGTGGCGGGCGTCGTCACCATCAACGGCAAGCCGCACAACCACGCCGACGTCCGGCAGACGCTGGCCGACGCCGGCGAGTTCGGGCCAGAAGCCAAATCGAACCCCGAGCCGGACTTACAGGCCGACCACCATGTTCGGTTCGTCGCCGACGGCGTCCTGGCCGACGGCCGCCTGATCACCAAGCAGCGCCTGGCCGAGATCTACACGACCCAGAAGGACGCACAGGTCACGGTGACGCCGGGCTACAACATCCGTAACGGCGAGAAGCTGGCCGAGCCGTTCATCGCCGAAGACCCCGATTACGATATGAAGATCTACCACGGCGAACCCATCAAGCACGAACATGGACCGTACCAGGAAGATTTCAAGTGGGACAACAAACCCATTTCGCCCGCCGAGTTCCAGCGAGAGTTCGCCGCCCCGACCGAGCCGCTGCCCGCCGGCCACTATTTGATGATGGGCGATAACCGCAACGACAGCAACGACGGCACGAATTGGGGACCCCTCGAAGAGCGCCGCGTCGTCGGCAAGGCCCAGCTCATCTTCTGGCCGCCCTCGCGGCTAGGCATCATCCATTAAGAGGGTCCACCCATGCCTCCCCTGAACGATGCCGCCCCTCTGCCCTCTTTGACCGAGACGCTGGCGAATCTCCCGGTCCTCTGGGTGCTCGTCATCGTCGCCATGCTGACCGTGCTGCGCCTGCTCGTCCTCCGTCTGCCGTCCCCCGCCGCCCGCTCAGTGGCCGAGCTGGCGGAAACGGGCCTGACCGCCATCGCTTTGGTGTTCCTGATTCTGCGCCCCTTCTTCATGCAGGCGTTCTACATCCCTTCCGCCTCGATGGAGCCGACGCTAACCGGCAACGGCAGCGCCAAGGACCGGATCTTGGTCAACAAGTTCCAGTACCGCCTGCACGCGCCGCAGCGCGATGATGTCGTCGTCTTCCTCGCCCCGCCCGCCGCCATGGCTGGTGACCCGCCGTTCGTCAAGCGGCTCATCGGCCTGCCCGGCGACAAGATCGAGGCCGTCTCCGGCTTCGTCCTCGCCGGCGGCCGGCGCTACAGCCACGCCGATCTCCGCACAGCCCTGGCGGCGGCGAACGAGTTCGGCCCGCAGGCGGCGGCAGAAGGATACGCGGACCAGGCCGACCATCACATCAAGTTCGTCGCGAACGGGGTCCTTGCCGACAATCGCCTGGTGGGGACGACACGCCTGGCGGAAATACTGACGGGGATGTCTCACGCCCCGGTCTCGGTGCATCCGGGCTATAACGTCCGGGACGGCGTGCGCCTGGCCGAGCCATTCATCGCCGAAGACCCCGATTATGACATGAAGATCTACCACGGTGAACCGGTCAAGCACGAGTACGACCCCGGACAGGCCACCTACAAGTGGAACGGCCAGCAGATCTCGCCCGCCGAGTTCCAGCGAGAGTTCGCCCCCCCGACCGAGCCGCTGCCCGCCGGCCACTATTTGATGATGGGCGACAACCGCAACGACAGCAACGATGGCACGAATTGGGGACCCCTCGAAGAGCGCCGCGTCGTCGGGCCGGTGCGCGTCGTCTTCTGGCCGCCTTCCGACATGGGCCTTGTCCATTGAAGCTCCTCCTTGTAGACCTCTGGGAACACGAAACGCGGGCGCGCGCCGCCGGCCACCTCCGCATCGCCGGGCTGGACGAAGTCGGGCGCGGCCCGCTGGCCGGGCCGGTCGTCGCCGCCTGCGTCGTCCTGCCGGAAAGGTTTTCGCTCGACGGCATCAACGACTCCAAAAAGCTCTCGGAGCGGCAGCGCGAGCGGGCCGAGCTTCGCATCCGCGCAGAGGCCCTTGCCATCGGCCTCGGCCTCGTCGAGCCGGAGACCATTGACCGCATCAACATCTTGCAGGCCACGCGGCTGGCTATGCGCGAGGCGTTCCTTTCGCTCGACCCCGCCCCCGACTGTGTCCTGATAGACGGCCTTCCCGTGCCGCTCTTCCCCTGCCTCCATCAGCACGCCATCATCGGGGGGGACGGCCAATGCGCCTCCATCGCCGCCGCTTCCATCGTCGCCAAGGTCGCCCGCGACCGGATGATGCGCGCCTATGACGCTATCTATCCCGAGTACGGGTTCGCCGGACACAAGGGCTACGGCGCGGCCAAGCACTTGGAAGCTCTGCGCGTCCACGGCCCCTGCCCCATCCACCGCCACTCGTTCGCCCCCGTCGCCGCTTGTAGCCTACGATGAGCGACACGCGCAAGGCGACCGGGGCGTCGGGCGAGCGCGAGACCCTGGACTACCTGGAAGCGCGCGGGTATCTGCTCGTGGACACCAACGTCCGGCCCGAGGGCGGCATGGCGCGCGGCGAGATTGACGTCGTTGCGTGGGACGGCGAGTTTTTAGTCTTTTGCGAGGTCAAGACGCGCCGGGTCGCCCTGGGCGCCCAGGGGACGCCCGCCGAGGCCGTGGACGCCCGCAAGCGCCGGCAGCTCACCCGCCTGGCGCTTTCTTACATCGCCCGGCACGACTTAGACGATGTCCCCTGCCGCTTCGACGTCGTTGAGGTCATACGCTCTCCCCCGCGCCCGGCCCAGTTCCACCTGCTGCGCGACGCTTTTTCCGCCTCCGCGTTAGATTGACAAGGGCAGGCGTCTGTGCTAGAATGACGGCATGGCGGACACAATCACATCCCCGGACACCTATCCCGAGCGGCTGCCCCTTTCGCCTGTCCCCGGCCCCATCTCCGCTTCCGTCAACCTGCCCGGCTCCAAGAGCATCACCAACCGCGCTCTGCTCCTCGCGGCCCTCGCCGACGGCGAGAGCCTGCTGCGCGCTCCCCTGCATTCCGATGACACCCTGCACATGGCCCAGGCCCTGCGCGATCTGGGCGTAACCATAGACGAGACGCCGGAACGAGACTTCCACGTGACCGGGGTCAGCGGCAAATTGGAAAGCTCGCGCAAGCCCCTCTTCGTCGGCAACTCCGGGACGACCGTCCGGTTCCTCACCGCCGCCGCCTCTCTCGCCCCGGCAAATGCCGACATCACTCTAGACGGCGTCGCCCGGATGCGGGAGCGGCCCATCAGCGATCTGGTCGGCGCCCTGCTGACCCTGGGCGTGTCGGCCGAGTGCGTCAACGGGCACGGCTGCCCGCCCGTGCGCGTGCGCGGCGGGGGCCTTGCCGGGGGGCGCTGCCGCCTGCGCGGGGACGTCAGCAGCCAGTTTCTCACCGCCTTGCTGCAAGTCGCCCCCTACGCCCATACCAACGTCGAGATCGAGATCGTTGGCGATCTGATTTCCAAGCCCTACATTGACATCACCCAGGCCGTCATGGCCTCGTTCGGGGTAGGCATGAGGAACGACAGCTACCGCATCCTGGGCGTCGAAGCCGGGCAGCGCTATGTCGGGCGCGAGTACGCCGTCGAGGCCGACGCTTCCAATGCCTCCTACTTCCTGGCAGCGGCGGCCGTCACGGGCGGCACCGTGACCCTAGAAAACCTCGGTGCTTCTTCCATTCAGGGCGACATCCGGTTCGCCAACGTGCTGGAGCGGATGGGCTGCACCGTCGTGCAGCGGGGCCGGACGACCGAGCTGACCGGCCCTGCGAAGCTCAAGGCCGTCGAGGCGGACATGGGGGCCATCCCCGACACGGCGCAGACACTGGCCGTGGTCGCCGCCTTCGCCGACGGCCCTTCGCGGCTGACCAACATTGGCAGCCTGCGCGTGAAGGAAACCGACCGCGTCAAGGCCATCGCCCGCGAGCTGCCAAAGCTCGGCGCCCGTGTCGAGGAAGGCCCAGATTTCTGGGTCGTCCATCCACACGCGGAAGGTAAAGGCAGTGCGGAGGCGATAGATACCTATGACGACCACCGCATGGCCATGTCTTTCGCCGTGGCCGGCCTGCGCTTGCCGGTCGTCATCAACAACCCCGGCTGCGTTGCCAAGACGTTCCCAGACTTCTGGGCGCGCTGGCGGGCCGCCTTCTACGACGGAAAGCAACCATGAACGGCGAAGAGTTTTCCCAGGTCGGCGTCGCCGGCGCACTGGCCCATGCCTACGCGCAGGACGCCCGGACCTTCCTGCCCCTGCTGGGCCAGGTCCTAACCAGTGCCCTGCCCGATGAGACCGTAGTCGAGCGCCGGGGTGGCCTGTTTCAGCGCGAGAAGCCCATCCGCAAGGTGCTGGTGACTCTGGGCGACTCGATCTACACTCTTGAGGATCTAGGGCGTGGCC
>JANOOM010000367.1:0-2216 GCA_031421335.1 Armatimonadota bacterium | reverse complement strand
CATGAGGGCGGGCCGCTCGTCATCGGCGACACGATGTATGTCCATACGCCGTTCCCGAACAACGTCTTCGCGCTCGACCTGAACGACAACGGCAAGGTCCTGTGGAAGTACGAGCCGCGCCAGGACCCCAGCGTCATCGCCGTGATGTGCTGCGACACCGTGAACCGCGGCGTCGCCTATGGTGACGGCAAGATCATCCTGAACCAGGCCGACGCAACCGTCGTGGCGCTGGACGCCAAGACCGGCAAGGAGCTGTGGCGCGTCAAGAACGGCGACCCCGCCAAGGGCGAGACCATGACGATGGCGCCCCTGATCGTGAAGGACAAGGTCTTCGTCGGCATCAGCGGCGGCGAGTTCGGCACCCAGGGCCGCTTCACAGCCTACAACCTGAAGGACGGCAGCCTCGCCTGGAACGCCTACTCGGTCGGCCCAGACAGCCAGTTGCTGGTTGACCCGGCGAAGACGACCAACATGGGCAAGCCAATCGGTCCGAACTCGTCGCTCAGCACCTGGCAGGGCGACCAGTGGAAGACCGGCGGCGGCAGCACATGGGGCTGGTTCAGCTACGACCAGGCCACCAACCTGGTTTACTACGGAACCGGCAACCCCAGCACCTGGAACCCGGTGCAGCGCCCCGGCGACAACCGCTGGTCCATGACCATCTTCGCCCGTGACGCCGACACCGGCATGGCGAAGTGGGTCTATCAGATGACCCCGCACGACGAGTGGGACTACGACGGGATCAACGAGATGATCCTGGCCGACATCACCGTGAAGGGTAAGCCGGTCAAGGCGCTGGTCCACTTCGACCGCAACGGCTTCGGCTACACCCTGAACCGTGAGACGGGTGAACTGCTGGTTGCCGAGAAGTTCGACCCGGCCGTCAACTGGGCGACCCACGTGGACATGCAGACCGGCCGCCCACAGGTCGTCGCGCAGTACTCCACGCAGCACAATGGCGAGGACACGAACAGCCGGAACATCTGCCCGGCCGCCCTCGGCTCCAAGGACCAGCAGCCTGCCGCGTTCTCGCCGCGGACCGGCATGTTCTACGTGCCGACCAACCACGTCTGCATGGACTACGAGCCGTTCAAGGTGTCCTACACGGCCGGCCAGCCCTATGTCGGGGCGACGCTGTCCATGTATCCGCCGAAGGGTGATACGAACCTGGGCAACTTCATCGCCTGGGACGCTGGCACGGGCAAGATCGCCTGGTCCCTGCCGGAGCCGTTCTCCGTCTGGTCCGGCGCGCTGGCCACTGCAGGCGACATCGTGTTCTACGGCACGCTGGATGGCTACTTGAAGGCCGTGGACGCCAAGACGGGCAAGGAGCTGTACCGCTACAAGACCCCGTCCGGCATCATCGGCAACGTCAACACCTACACCCACGCCGGCAAACAATATGTTGCCGTGTTGTCGGGTGTGGGCGGCTGGGCCGGCATCGGCATGGCAGCCGGGCTGGGCAACGACACGGACGGGCTGGGCGCAGTCGGCGCCTACAAGAGCCTGTCCAACTACACGCAGCTTGGCGGCGTGCTGACGGTGTTCGGCCTCGACTAAGCCGGTGCTGGGCTGCCAGGGCCGCAATGCCTTGGCAGCCCAGTCCAGCAAACGGCCTGCCGGGGGCGCATTGGTGCCTAAAGCGTCGGCAGGCTTCGAACCCGTGTTTGCAACCTCCTGGCCGCGCGGTGCGCGGCCAGGACGGACTTCCGGAGATACCCCTATGCAATATAAGACAGTGCTCGCCCTGTGCGGCCTGGTATGTGCGGCTATCGGTGCCGGCACCATCATGGCCCGGGACGCCCGGGCTGAGAACGATCCGGTCTATACCGTGCAGAACGGCCTGGTGGACCAGCACACCTTCAACGGCTACCGGCGCTACGGCGAGTCCTGCCACCGTTGCCACGGCCCGGATGGCGCGGGCAGTTCCTATGCGCCGAGCCTGACGGAATCGTTGAAGAACATTTCCTACGATGACTTCGTAAACACTGTCGTCAACGGGCGGCAAAATGTCTCGAAGTCGCAGAACAACGTCATGCCGGCCTTCGGCACGACAGAGGATGTCGTACTATATATTGACGACATCTATGGCTACCTGAAGGCGCGGTCCGACGACAAGTTGCCGCGCGGCCGGCCGAAACGCATTGGCAGCGATGTTGCGGGGTAACCTGCTCGCCGGGCTGGCCTGGCGGCGCGGCATTGCCGCCGGGCTGGCA
>JANOOM010000366.1:0-7694 GCA_031421335.1 Armatimonadota bacterium | reverse complement strand
CCGAACGCTTTCCAGAAGTACGAGAGTGCGGAGGTGGTCACATCGCAGGCGATCTCCAACCTCCTGCGCCTTCTGGCACATGACCCATCGGGCCTCGAAGTGTTACGGCGTGAGATCGCCCCACGGTCGGCGCGAGCGGCTGAGGCCGCGATGTAGTGCATCGCGCTCCGGGCCGCTGGCGCCTCTTCTACGAGAACCTGGCCGCTGTCCTGACGCTGGGCACCCCGCCCCTCGTCACACTGCCCCAGGCCCGCCGCGCCATTGGCATCCTGGATGCCGCCCGCCGCTCGGCCGAGACGGGCGCCAACGTCCCCGTAGACTTCGGCCCGGCGTGAAGACAGGCCACCGCCGAGCCGCAACGGCAGGAACCCCCCTCGCCCGCGTCGAACCTATCCCCGACCATGCCCGAACGCCCGACACGCACCATCCTGCACCTCGACCTGGACGCCTTCTACTGCACCGTCGAGGAGCAGAGGGACCCCGCCCTGCGCGGCACCGCCTTCGCCGTCGGCGGGGCCGAAGGCGGGCGCGGCGTCGTCTCGTCCTGCTCCTACGAGGCCCGCCGCTTCGGCGTCCGCTCCGCCATGCCCATGGGCCGCGCCCGGACCCTCTGCCCGCACCTGCGCTGCCTGCCCACCGACTTCCCCGCCTACCGCGCCGCCTCCGCCCAGGTGATGGACCGCCTGCGCGCCGTCACATCTCGCCTGGAACAGATCTCCATTGACGAAGCGTTTCTGGACGTCACCGCCCTGCCCGAACCGGGCCGGGTCATCGCCGAGCGCTTACAGCGTCAGATATTGGGCGAACTCGGCCTGGCCTGCTCCCTCGGCATCGCCGCGAGTAAACTTGTCGCCAAGATCGCCACAGACGCCGGCAAGGCCGCCGTCAACTCGGGCCATGCCCCGCAGGCCATCTGCGAAGTGCCGCCTGGAACGGAAGCCGCCTTCCTCGCCCCCTTGCCCGCCTCGGCCCTATGGGGCGTCGGCCCCAAGACGGAGGAGAAGCTGGCCGATTTGGGCCTGCACACCATTGGGGACATCGCCCGCTGGCCCGAAGACGACCTGCGCCGCCGGTTCGGTCGCCACGGCGAAGCACTTGCCCGCCACGCGCGGGGCCTCGACGACCGGGACCTGACCACGGACAGGGAAGCCAAGTCGGTCTCCAAGGAGACCACTTTCGTCCGCGACGTCACCGACTGCGAGATGCTGAAGGAGACCCTACGCGATCAGGTCCGCACCGTCTGCCGGCAGCTCCGCAAGGAGGGCGTCTGCGGCACCGCCGTCAAGCTCAAGATCCGGTGGCCGGACTTTGTCACCGTCACCCGCCAGCTTTCCGTCGCCTCCGCCACATCGGACGAGTCCGTTCTGTGGCCGCTGGCTCTGCGCCTGCTGAACCAGGTCCGACCGGTTGGGCAGCCGGTGCGCCTGCTGGGGTTCGGGGTGAGCGGCCTGGAAGTCCCCGCCCAGCTCAACTTGTGGGACACCGGGCCGGCGGAAGAGGCCGCGCAAGAGCTGAGGGTGCAGAAGGCTCTGGCCGCCGTCACGACCCACCTGGGGCCGGGCGTGGTGCGGCGCGTGAGCCAGCTCCCCCTTCCCGTCCCGAAGGAGCAGAGCGGGGCAGCAATGATTCACTGATGCTGTGCCCCGGCTGCCCTGGACACTGCATTAACACCAGCGATTCACACAAAAAGGCCGCCCTCAGATCACTCTGAGGGCGGCCTTGTAGCCATGTCTACACGGCTCAGACCAGGTCGAAGCGGTCCAGGTCCATCACCTTGGCCCATGCGGCGACGAAGTCCCGCACGAACTTTTCCTGCGCGTCATCGCAGGCGTAGACCTCGGCGATGGCCCTCAGCTCCGAGTTCGAGCCGAAGATCAGGTCCACACGGGTCCCCGTCCACTTGACTTCGCCGGTCGCGCGGTCGCGGCCCTCGAACACCTCGTCGGCCGCCGAAGTCGCGGCCCACTTCGTCCCGAAATCGGTCAAGTTCACGAAGAAGTCGTTGGTAAGTGTCCCCGGACGGTTGGTGAAGACGCCGCGCGGCGACCCGCCGATGTTCGCGCCCAGGACGCGCAAGCCGCCGACCTGTGCCGTCATTTCCGGCGCCGTCAGCGTCAGGAGCTGCGCTTTGTCGATCAGCAGCTCCTCCGCCGACGCCACATGCTTGGGGTTCCAGTAGTTGCGGAACCCGTCCGCCGCCGGCTCGAGCGCGGCGAAGGAGAATTCGTCCGTCTGCTCCTGCGAGGCATCGCCGCGTCCGGGCGTGAACGGCACCGTCAGGGCGTGACCGGCAGCCTTCGCCGCCGCTTCGATGCCCGCGCCGCCCCCGAGGACGATCAAGTCAGCGAGCGAGACCTGCTTGCCGTCGGACTGGGCGCCGCTGAACTCCTGCTGGACGGTCTCGAGCTTTTCCAGCACGATTTGGAGCTGGGTAGGCTCGTTGACTTTCCAGTCCTTCTGCGGGGCGAGGCGCAGGCGCCCGCCGTTCGCGCCGCCGCGCTTGTCGGAGCCGCGGAAGGTCGAGGCGGAGGCCCAGGCGGTCGAAACTAGCTGAGACACCGACAGGCCGGATGCGAGGATCGTTTCCTTCAGCGCGGCGATGTCCTGCGCGTCAACCAGCGGGTGGGTAACGGCCGGGACCCGATCCTGCCAGATCAACTCCTCCGAGGGGACGTCAGAGCCGAGGTAGCGCTCGATCGGACCCATGTCGCGGTGCGTCAGCTTAAACCACGCGCGGGCGAAGGCATCCGCGAAGGCGGCCGGGTCCTCGTAGAAGCGCCGCGAGACTTTCTCGTAGGCAGGGTCCACGCGCAGGGCGAGGTCCGTGGTGAGCATGAACGGCGCGTGGCTCTTCGACGGATCGTGCGCGTCGGGCACGGTGCCCGCCCCGCCGCCGTCCTTCGGCTTCCACTGGTACGCGCCGGCCGGGCTTTTCGTCAGCTCCCACTCAAACTCAAAGAGGTTCTTGAAGTAGTCGTTGCTCCAGAACGCCGGTGTCGTCGTCCAGGCCCCCTCAAGACCGCTTGTGATCGTCTGGTCGCCGTTGCCGCTGCCGAACGAGTTCTTCCAGCCCAGTCCCTGCTCTGCGATCCCCGCCCTCATGGGTTCTGCGGCGATGTATTCGTTCGGGTCGGCCGCACCGTGCGTCTTACCGAAGGTGTGCCCGCCGGCGATCAAGGCGACCGTCTCTTCGTCATTCATCGCCATGCGGCCAAATGTCTGGCGGATGTCGTGGGCCGATGCCAGCGGGTCGGGCCGGCCGTTCGGGCCTTCCGGGTTCACATAGATCAGGCCCATCTGGACGGCGGCCAGCGGGTTCTCCAGCTCACGGCTCGGCGTGTAACGCTCGTCGCCAAGCCACTCCTTCTCAGACCCCCAGTAGATATCCTCGGGCGCCTCCCAGATGTCCTCGCGCCCACCGGCGAAGCCGAACGTCTTGAAGCCCATGGACTCCAGGGCGCAGTTGCCGGTCAGCACCATCAGGTCGGCCCACGAGAGCTTCTTGCCGTACTTCTTCTTGATCGGCCAGAGCAGCATGCGCGCCTTATCGAGGTTCGCATTGTCGGGCCAGCTATTAAGCGGTGCGAACCGCTGCGTGCCCGATCCCGCCCCGCCGCGGCCGTCCGCGATGCGGTAGGTGCCCGCGCTGTGCCACGCCATCCGCACAAAAAGTGGCCCGTAGTGGCCGTAATCGGCCGGCCACCAGTCCTGGGAATCGGTCATCAGAGTGAAGATGTCTTCCTTGACGGCGTTCAAGTCCAGCGACTTGAACTCCTTGGCGTAGTCGAAAGATTCGCCCATCGGGTCCGAAAGGCCGGAATGCTGGCGCAAAATGTTCATCTTGAGCTGGTTAGGCCACCAGTCGCGGTTCCGCATCCCGCTGCCCGCCGCCTCCTTGATGGCGTCGCCCGAGAACGGGCAGCCGCCCCCCGCATTGGTGGGGGCCTGCTCATGGTTGAGGGCCGAAGTGATATCCGGTGTTCCGTTTTCCGCTGTCATGTCGCTCATGGGAGTTGCTCCTTTAGGTCTTTCGTATTGTTTTCTTGCCGGCACTGGGGACAAAGGCCCCAAAAAATGATCTCCGCCTCTTCAACGGCAAAGCCGCTGGTGTCGGAAGGCTCCAGGCAGGGAGCCGCGCCGACGGCGCAGTCCACGTCCGTAGTCACCCCACAACGGCGGCAGACGAGGTGATGGTGATTGTCGCCCACCCGCGCCTCGTAGCGCCCCGGATGGCCGGAAGGCTGGATGCGCCGGACAAGCCCCGCCCCCTCCAAAACGTGCAGGTTGTCATACACCGCCTGGGTGGAAAGCGCGCCGAGGTGCCGCCGAGCTGCCGCCGCGATGGCTTCCGCGTCCCGGTGCTGCCCTTCGCCCATGACGGCCAAAAGGACGGCTAGCCGGGAGGCAGTTACCCGCAGGCCTGCCTCCCGGATGGTTGTGTGAAGTGGATGTGTGCCTTGAAGCATGTCCTTCATTATACACTCTTATCTGGAATAAATCAATAGTATGATAAAGTAGTCTTTTGGCACCACCCATTCTGCCAGCGCTGAACGATCCGTTAACTTCGCATTTTCGTAATTTCGAGATTTCTGGTATACTGAAAGCGATAGAACTGTAAACAGCCGAGAGAGGTCCCGCTTTCACCATGCAAGATGCACTCCGTCAGTTCAAATCCACCATCTTTCAGGCCCTCGCTCACCCGACACGCATCGCCGTCCTGGAACTGCTCCGCGATCAGGAGCTTGCCGTTTCGGCCATCACCGAGCGCCTCGGACTGGAACCCGCCAATGCCTCCCAGCATCTTGCCATCCTGCGCGCTAGGCACATCGTCACCAGCCGCAAGCAGGGCAGTCAAGTGTTTTATTCGGTGCGCGACCCGCTCATCATCGAGGTCCTAGACATCGTGCGCCGTTATTTCCAGATACACTTGCAGGAATCTGTGGCGATGCTCAAGGAAGCGGAAGTCATCGGCCCCGAAGAGGCTATTTCCACGGCGATGGGAAAGACGGCTGTGGTGACAAGCCCATGAGAGTGATCAATGGCAGTGCCCGCAGCCGCTGGACGCCTAAAAGCCTCCTCTGCTTCCAGGGCTACACTGCTCAAACGCTCGTCGCCGACCTCGTCGCGGGCCTGACCGTCGGCCTGGTCGCCCTACCCCTCGCCATGGCCTTCGGGATCGCAAGCGGCGTCCCCCCGCAGGCGGGCCTCTACACGGCCGTGGTCGCGGGCTTCCTGATCTCCGCCCTCGGCGGCTCCCGTGTCCAGATCGGGGGGCCGACGGGGGCGTTCGTGGTGATCGTGGCGGCCATCATCGCAAAGTTCGGCGTCTCGGGCCTGCTGATGGTGACACTCATGGCGGGCGTCCTGCTCGTACTCATGGGCATCACGGGTCTGGGCGCGGCAGTCAAGTTCATCCCCCGTCCCGTCACGATCGGCTTCACCAATGGCATCGCCCTGCTGATCGCCTCGACCCAGATCAAGGACTTCCTCGGGCTGACGACGCCGCCCGTGCCGAGCGAGTTCCTCGGTCGGATCAAGGTCCTGCTGGAACACGTCGGCACAGCAGACTGGGCCACAGTCGCCGTCGCCGTGACCTCGCTGGCCGTGATCCTCCTGCTGCCCCGCCTGACGAAGCGCATCCCAGGCTCCATCGTGGCCCTGCTCCTGGGAACAGTCGTGACCGCCCTGTTTCACCTGCACGTCGCCACCATCGGCACCAAGTTCGGCGGCATCCCCACGGGGCTGCCGCCCTTCGCGGTCCCGCACTTCCGCGTTGACCTGATCCTCCCCTTGTTCCCCTCGGCCCTGACCGTGGCCCTGCTCGCGGCGGTGGAGAGCTTGCTGTCGGCGGTAGTCGCGGATGGGATGAGTGGGGACAAGCACAACTCCAACGTGGAACTCATCGCGCAGGGGATCGCGAACCTCGCCTGCCCCCTATTCGGCGGTATCCCCGCGACAGGGGCTATCGCCCGGACCGCGACTAACATCCGCGCGGGCGCCAAGACGCCCGTGGCGGGCATGGTCCACGCACTCGTTCTGCTGCTGATCCTTGTCGTGGCCGCGCCGCTGGCGCGCTTTATCCCGCTGGCGACCCTGGCCGCCGTGCTGTTTGTCGTCGCCTACAACATGGGCGAGTGGCGGGAGATCGGCACGATCCTGCGGCTGTCTCCGGCGGACATCGCCGTGTGGCTCGTCACCTTCGCACTTACGGTGATGGCCGACCTGACGGTGGCGGTGGAGGTCGGGATCGTGCTGGCCGCGCTGCTGTATATCCACCGCGTCTCGCAGACGACCACGGTGTCCACTGTGACCGACGAGTACATCGAGAACGGGCGCGCCCATATTCTTCAGGACAAGCAGGTGCCGCCCTACGTTTCCATCCTCCGCATCCACGGGCCGTTCCTGTTCGGGACCACGGACAAGCTTGCCGAGGAGACCGCCGACCTGGGCGGGCTGGGCCAGGTGGTCCTTCTGCGTCTGCGGAACATGACGGCCATTGATGCGACAGGCCTTCACGCGCTGGAAAGCCTGGCGGCACAGCTGCGGGCGTCGGGCCGCACGCTGCTCCTGTGCGGGGCGCGCGACCAGCCCGCCAAGCTACTGGAACAGTCGTCGTTCGTGGAGAACCTGGGGCGGGAGAACATCCTGCCGCATGTGGACGCGGCCCTGGTCCGCGCCGGGGAGGTCGCCGAGGGCTTTGGTGGGGTGGGGATGGAAGTCGCGCGGGAGTACCGGGCGCGGGCGCCCATGTAGGAGCCGATGGCCGCTCAAGAACATTTTCTTGATAGGCCATGAAGAGACAACTTGCGAAGAGCTTGCAGTTCATCGGCGTCCAGATCACCAACCTGACGAACGCGCTTGGCGACGGGCGGGCGACCGACCTGATTTTCAGCCGCCTGGAGTCCTTGAAGGCGGAACGTGAGCGGGTATCGGAGGAACTGTGGCAGCTGGAAACGGAGATCGCGAAGGCGACGGTCAAGCGGCCCACGGCGGAGCAGGTCTGCGCTGCCTGGGGGAAAATTATTGAGCTGTGGGATGTGCTGACTGAGGCAGAGCGAAAGGAGGTGATGAACGGGCTGGTGCAGGAAGTAGTTGTGACAGAAAAAGACCGCGTCCATTTGCGGCTTTCGCCGATTGCAAATGTCCACGGTCAGTTAATTGCGATAAACTCGCGTCTGGGAGCGGAAAGGTCGCTTAACGCAAACTCGCTTTTGCTCCTACCGCCCATCCGAGGAACGACGCCTTTGCTCACTCGCGGCGATTTCCGGTGCCGAATGCGAAGCTGATCCGAGAACGGCCCATCTACACTTTCGATAGATGGGCCGTTCTAGTAGCCCTTCACGGTAGAATAGTAGGGTAGAGGCGCTTCAACTTGATGCGGGCATCCTCGGTCGTGAAGCGCCAGTCAATCCTGACGCTGCTGGCATTGCGCCTGGTCTGCCAGGCCGCGACCTGCTTTTGCAGGTGGGCTTTGGTGCCCATGCGCTCGGCCAGACACTGACGCGCAAGCACCGAAAGTTCGATCTCCGCCATGTTCAGCCACGAGCCGTGCCTCGGCGTGTAGTGGATTTCCAGCCTGTCCGCCAGCCGCTTGGCCTCGGCGGGCAGGAAGGACGCATACAGACTGGCGGGCGTGTGCGTGTTGAGGTTGTCCATGACCAGAACGATCTTCTCGGCCCCAGCGAACTGCTCGT
>JANOOM010000365.1:0-2781 GCA_031421335.1 Armatimonadota bacterium | reverse complement strand
CGGCTCCCGATTCTCGGGGAGACGGTGGCGGCGAATTCCCGGCGCACTATCTGACAGGGACAAGTGTAAGCGGCTAACCACACAAGGTCATTCACTGATGTTACGCACGCCCCAACTCGTGCCGGAAGCCTCCACGCCCCTCTACTTCAGCCTGCTCTTGGCACTGGGCTTGAGCAACGTCTTGGTCTCGATTCGTAGGAAACAGACCTATAAGGCTTGACCGTCTCCAGGCGGTCTGGAACAGAGCAAAGGCAGGCGCGGGTTATTTCGCTCCTGCTTTCTTGCTCGCCGTTTTGTTGAGCACACAGGTATAATTGCTACCTATGCTACGACAAAACAACACCACGAAACACCTCCAATCACTCTTTACCGTCATCCTCCTCGCCCTGGCCCTACCTGGCGTGGGCTGGGCGCGGCCAATCATCGTGCCAGACCCTCCGGCTATGCGGCTCGATGACCTGGGGCTGTATGAGGTCGGCTACACCCTGCGCGGCGGGCCGGAGGTGCGCCTGCCGGTCGGGTGGACGGGCGGGCTGGACAGTCCCACCGGAGCGGCCTGCGAGTCGGCGGGCGTCCAGAACGGGCGGGAGGCGTGGCTGCTGCATGTCCCCTGGCGCGGCAGAACGGGCGTCACGTTCCAGGAGTTTACGCTGAAGCTACCGCGCGTCCTAAAGATCGTCCTGAGTGGAGCGACGGGCCTGCGCGCCGGCGCGGTGGGCAAGTCGGACGGCGTGACGTTCCGCGTATATGTAGACGGCGCAAAGCGGCTGGAAGTCAACCGGACGGACGACGCCTGGAAGCCATTCTCCCTGGACCTGACGGAATGGGCGGGGAAGACAGTCGTGCTGCGGTTCGAGACCGACCCTGGCCCACTGGACGATTCGGCCTTTGACTTTGCGCTCTGGGGCGGGCGAGAGGTCTTCTTGTCAGGGTTCAAGCCCCTGGTACAGTCGCACCCCGCCCCGCCGCCGCTGGACCTGCCGCGACTGATTTCGCGGCAAAACGGCAATGTCGCGCCGCCGTCGGGGTTTGCGGGTGGGACAAGCGTGCAGGTCACGGCATCAGAAGCCGTGCTGGGCTACAAGGGCGCCGACGGGGTGTTGGAGTATCACTGGAAGCCGGGAACTGACTCGCTTCTAGGAAGCCTGACGCTGAATGCAGCCATGACCGGCGACGCGCCGGTCACAGTGTCGCTGGCGGGGGAGGCACGCTTGGACTGGACAGACCCGGCGACGCTGACAAGCACCCGCCTGGCGTCCGCGCCCGGTGGGGCAACGCTGACGCGGATCTACCAGGTCGCAGGCCGGCCGGCGACGGTAACGGTCAAAGGCCGGATGCAGGGGAAAAGCCTCGTTTTCGACATTGCCTGTGACCAGCCTTTGTTGACTGGTCTGCAGGGCGGTGACTGGGCGCCAACGATGCGCCGGCGTCAGATCAGCCTCCCCTACTACTCCAACACGATCTGGTTTATGGAGCGTGAGAACCTGTTTGCCGGGGCATTCCTTGACTGGACTGACTCGCAGGCATCTTCCCAAAACGGAACGCTGGCGGTTTACGACGCGCGCACCGACGGCACACGGAACCTGCTCCAGGAGCGGCTGGTCTACACGGCGGCCTGGCACCTGGCCGAGACGCTGCCGAACATCCCAAACTCGCCCTCGCCGTTCCGCGCCGACCTGTCGGGCCGCGTCATGCTGGACATCTGGAGCGGCAGCTTTGCCTCCGTTCAGGCACGTCTGCACACACTGGCAGAGAGTGGATTTGGGCCTGGGGCGACGATCCTCCACGACTGGCAGCGCGACGGGTACGACAACGGCCTGCCGGCCCATATCCCGGCCAATACGAAACTGGGTGGCGACTCGGCGATGGCCGCCCTGGTCAAACAGGCTCAGTCGGACGATATCGAGATAGCGCTGCACGAGAACTATTGCGACTACTACCCGAACTTCGAGGGGTTCGTGGACACCGACATCGCGCGCGCCCCAGACGGGGCGCGCATCTATGCCTGGTTTAACCCCGGCACGAAGATACAGTCGTTCGCCATCAAACCGTCGCGCATCCTGCCTTTGGCGAGGACGCAGGGGCCAGGTGTGGTACGGCGCTACGGCAGTGCGGCGTGCTTCGTCGATGTGCTTTCCGCCGCGCCGCCCTGGTTCCATGTGGACGCCGAGGCCGGGCAGCCCGGTGCGGGGGAGTTCCAGACGGTCTGGGACGCGCACCGGGCGCTGTGGACCTACGAGCGTAGTCTGCATCATGGTCCGGTTTTTGGCGAGGGGAACAACCATTGGTACTGGAGCGGGTTACTCGACGGCGTGGAGGCGCAGTTTGGGCAGGGCTGGCACGACGGACAGGGCACGAGTGCACCGCTGCTGGTGGATTTCGACCTGCTCAAAATTCATCCGTTGCAGTTTAATCACGGCATGGGCTATTACGAGCGCTGGTGGGCGCATGGGCCGGACGCGCAGCGCGGGCTGCTGAGTCTGCTGGATCAGTACCGGATGCAGGAAGTCGCCTACGGGCACCAGGGATTTTTGGGCGGCGAGGCATGGCACGATCCGGCCCTCTCCTGGCTGGAACCTCACCTGATGCGGCCTCTGACCGCGCGCTCAGCTCTTGCCGGCCCCGTCGCGATTGACTATTTCGATGGAGGCCGCTGGCGGGACACAACGGCGACGGCCAAGGCGGAGGATTCAGGGGCCTGGTCCCGCGTCCGCATCCGTTATGGCAGCGGCCTGACCGTGTGGGCAAACGGCGGCGATACGCCCCTTCGCGTCGGGGCAG
>JANOOM010000364.1:0-19050 GCA_031421335.1 Armatimonadota bacterium | reverse complement strand
GGACCTCCCCCGTCTTGAAGGTGTGGAAGATCGGACACTCCTCCTCCGGGTAAAGGGAGCCGTCGGCCTTGTGATGGTGGATCAGGAGATGCAGGTTCTCCCCCAGTAGTTCGCCAGGTTTACAGCCGAGCATTCGGGCTGCTGCGGGATTGACAAACGTGCAGCAGCCGTCGGCGTCAATGCCGCAAATGCCCTCGGCGGTTGCTTCCAGCAGGGCCGCCGTTTCCCGCCGTGCCTGCTCAGCCTCCCGCGCTTGATACTCGGCCTCCTGTGCCAAACGCTCGGCTTCCCGTGCCTGCCGCGCCACGTCCTCGGCAAGACGCGAAACGTCCTTCATCCGTGCCTGGGCCTGCCTGAGCGCGCCTCGCAGTTCAATCTCCGTTTGGAGCGAGTCGGCGAGCGTGCGGAGGGTGGCGATTTCCTCCACCGTCCACTCCCGCGGCTGGGTGTCTATGACGCAGAATGAGCCGAGCGTGTGGCCGCCCGAGGTCGTGAGCGGGACGCCTGCGTAGGCGCGCGCGCCCAGGTCGCGAACCGCCAGGTTGTCCCGCAGCCGCGGGTCCGCCAGAGCGTCCGCGACGACCAGTGGCTTTGCCGACTGGACCACATACTGGCAAAAGGAGTGCGTCAGGGGCGTGCCCTGCGCCCACTCTTCCGCCAGGCCGATGCTGCTCTTGAAGAACTGGCGGTCGTCCGTGACGAGGGAGACGAGTGCGACGGGTGTTTTGAGGATGCGGCAGGCGAGTTGCGTGAGCTGGTCGAAGGCATACTCGGCGGGGCTGTCCACCAGGTTCGTGTCGGCTAGGGCCGAGAGGCGGTCGGAGTCGGAGAGGATCTGTGGATCGTCGCTTCGCTGTCTGACCTCATTACGTCGCGGGTGCGTCATCGGATTCTCCTGTTGATCCGCATTGGCGGGTGTGATCGGCACTGGTAGGTGATTTTTGCTTCGGGACGACGCCCATGATCGCGACCATGGGCGGCCCTGTATTCTCATAGGCAAGAACACGCCCTGCCCTGATTCCGTGCCTGGGCGAGCCGCCCCCCGGAGTGTCGTTAATTGGTCGCCCGGATAGGGTGCGGGTCTGAATGTGGGTATACGGAGGGGGCAACGACGCCGCGATCCCTCGACGTCTGAGGGATCGTATCAGACAGGAAAGATCGGGATCGATGAGCATAAAGATCACGCTGGAGGTCCCAGAAGACGAGAGTCTGGTGCCGATGATCCGCCAGGTCAGTCGCACGCTGTTGGAACACCGGAATGCCGCCCCGACGGACATCGAAGACATCGAGGTCGTTCTGGGGGAACTGTGTTCCAACGTCCTTCGGCACGCCCGGTCGCAGGTTGGGGGCTACCAGGTCACGCTGGAGCACGACGGAGAACATGTGGTGGTGACCGTCACCGACCACGGGGCGGGCCTGAAGAGGGAAACGGTGCGCCCTGTCGGAGAGGCCCGCGAGGAGGAGGACGGCTCTGAACGCTTCGGTGGCTTCGGGCTTCAGATCGTGGAGAGTCTGGCGGACCGGGTGGAATACGGCCTTTCCGACCCGCAGGGGACAACAGTGCGCGCCGAGAAGCGGCTGACCTCGAAGCCGAAGCGCGGCTGACAACCAGGGCGCTGACAGAAGAATGAGTCCTTGGAGTCAGTCCTTGCTCGCCGTCACGGCGCCTCCTGTGTCGGTGTCCCGCTCGACGGCCCCGTCCGCAGCCCCCTTCGTCTCGTAATGCAGCTTCTTCTCTACCCGCACCGTCGTCCCGTGCGGCTCGGTCGCGGTGTAGTCGCTCTTGTCCAATAGCCCTTCCAGCAGGGTCAGCCCCCAGCCGCCAAAGCGTTCCCCGCCGCCAAAGTCGAGGCGCGAGATCGGTCGGTATCGTGGCGAGGCTCTCAAGCTGCTGCCTGCTTGCGCGACGCCGATATCGGGGAATCCTTCACACACTTGTGGCGGAGGATCAGGAGTTTACGGCGCGGCCGAGATAAGCCCGCCATCCGCCGCCCTGCGTGATCTCGGTCGCCATCTCGACCGCAAACGGCTCGCAGACGAAGCCCTTCACCGTGGAGCCGTCGGCCAGCTCCACATTGCCGATACCGAGCGGGGCAGGGACGGCGGCAACAAAGCTGCCGAAGGCGGGCGTCGGAACCGCCCAGACTTCTACCTCGATGCCGGGGCCGTCAAAGCCCGGCGCGCGCACCAGGCCAGGCTTCGGCGGCGTCGTGTCGGCGAGGGCGTACAGACGATATCCCGGCGCAGTCTTGGTGGTCGCCGTCAGCCGCGCTCCGCGCTCGGTGAGCTGGCGGTTCAGGGGCTGCCCGGACAGGTGGGCGCCGACGACTGCCAGCAGGGTGCAGCCGGGCGGCGCGGTGGGTGGGGGCAGGGGAATAGTCTGCGCGAGCGGCGTGGAAAGTCCGCCGAGCGTCCCGCCCGAGTGCCGGTGCAGGCGGTCGGCGACCGTCAGCAGGGCCAGGTCCGTCCGCGCGGGGCCGACGAGCGAGACGCCGAACGGCAGGCCGTTGGGCCGCAGCCCGGCGGGCAGGGCGATGGCGGCTAGGTCGAGCAGGTTGACGAAGTTGGTGTAGTGCCCGAGGTTCGAGTTCAGCTTGACCGGCTCGGCCTCGACCTCGGCCAGAGTGTAGGTCGTCCCTGTCGTGGGCAGCAGCAGCAGGTCAACGTCCTGCCAGACGTGGTCCGTCTGCCGCCGCAACTCTTCCAAGTGGTACTGGGCGAGGAAGCCGTCGGCGGCGCTCCATCTTGCGCCGCCCGCGATGATGCCGCGCACGACCGGGTGTACGTCGTCCGCGTGGGCATCAAGGAAGTCGCCCAATGCGGCCAACCGCTCGGCCACCCAGGGGCCTGCATAGAGCAGGGCGGCGGCCTGCTGGAACGGGCAGAAGTCGAAGAAGGCAGGGGCACCGCCCAGCGACTCCAGAGCGCGGATGCAGGACTCATACAGCTTTTGCGCTTCGCTGTCCCCGAAGAACTCCCATTGGTCTGGATGCGGCACGCCGAAGCGGAACGAGCCGCCCAGCCAGGGGGCAGCGCCGTCCTCGCCCGCCGACGGGCGGGAATAGGGATCGGAACTATCGAAGCCGCGTGCCGCCCCGAAGACCTGAAGGGCGTCGCCGGCTGTCAGCGCGAAGATTGAAACGCAGTCGAGCGAGCGGCAGGCCGGGACGATATTGGCTGCACTGAGGCTGCCGCGCGTCGGCTTCAAGCCGATCAGATTGTTGAAGGCGGCCGGCACACGCCCCGAGCCGGCCGTGTCGGTTCCGAGCGCGAAGCTGACCAGACCACCCGCAACGGCCACCGCCGACCCGGAACTCGACCCGCCCGAAACGTAGCGAGCATCGAAGACGCTGGAACATGCCCCGTAGGGGGAGCGCGTCCCGACCAGGCCCGTCGCGAACTGGTCCATATTCGTCTTACCGACAAGGATCGCCCCGGCGTCTTCCAAGCGCTTGACAACGCTCGCCGTTTCCTTGGCCGTGTAGGCGAAAGCAGGGCAAGCCGCCGTCGTCTCCATCCCAGCCACGTCCATGTTGTCCTTGACGGCGAACGGGACGCCGTAGAGGGGGAAATTGGCCCGGTTCACTTGAGCGACCGCGACAGCCCGCGCCATCACCGTTTCGCGCGGCACGAGCGAGATCCAGACCGGGTTCAGATCGGCCCCGGCGATGCGCGAATACACGGCGTCCAAGACGGTTTCGGGTGTCTCGCCACCGTCAAAAGCCGCCCGGAGTGCGGTCAAGTCAAGTCTCATACCGTCCATTTTAGTCTCCCGTCCGCAGGACGACAAGGGCCTGGCCGTGCATGACCAGCGCGTCCGGCCTCGTCAGGATCTCTTCAACGACGCCCTGATGGGGGGCTGTCACCGCCCACTCCACCTTCATAGCCGACAGCACCAACAGCGTCTCGCCCGCGCTGACGCGCTGCCCCGGCTCCACCAGCACCTTCCATACGCTCGAAGTCATGGGGGAGGGGACCGCTTCGCAGCCTTCGGGCATGTCGGAGCGAGGCGGAGGAGCGGCGTCGTCTTCGGCGCCGGCAAACGTCGCCTGCCCCGCCGCGGCCCAGCGAGCGCGCTCGGCGTCGAATGCCTCCCGCTGCCGTGCCCGGCTCTCCTCGGCCTCACCTCTGATCGAGTCCAGGAAGGCCAGATGCGCGCGGTAACTGAACTCCCCCTCCTCAATTTGCAGTGGCGCCTCGCCGTGCGGGAAGGCGTCGCGCATCTCCAGCAGCTCGGCGGCGCTGACGGGATAAAAGCGGATCTGGTCGAATGGGCGCAGCAGCCAGGGCGTCCCTGGCTCGAATTCGCGCGTGCTCTTGAAGGTGTTCCAGACCTGGGTGGTCCGCCCGAAGAGCTGGTAGCCGCCCGGCCCCTCCATTCCGTAAATGCACAGATACGCGCCTCCGATGCCGACGGCGTTCTGCGGGGTCCAGGTGCGGGCGGGGTTGTACTTGGTCGTCACGAGCCGGTGGCGGGGGTCGGTCGGCGTTGCCACGGGCGCCCCCAAATAAACGTCGCCCAGGCCAAGGACTAGGTACCGGGCGTCGAAAACGATTTTTTGCACGTCGCCCGCGGAGCCTAGGCCGTTGATGCGGCGGATGAACTCGATATTGTCCGGACACCAGGGGGCGTCAGGCCGAACCGTCTGCATGTACTTCTCCGCCGCCATCCGCGTCTGCGGGTCGTCCCAGGAGAGCGGCAGGTGCAGGGTGCGCGACGGCACTGTGATGTCTAAGTCATCCGGGATGGCCTGTTCCGCCGCCTGCAATGCCTCCAAAAGCGCCTCGCGCGGCAGAAGGCCCGTGTCGTAATGCACTTGCAGGCTGCGGACGCCCGGCGTGACGTCAATGACGCCCGGCAAATCCTGGTCGCGGAGCCGGGCCTCCAGGGCGTGGACCCGGAGCCGCAGGGACAAGTCCAGCACGTTCGGCCCGAACTCGACCAGTAGGGACCGGTCGCCGTCGGCGCGCGTGACGACGACGGGCGCGTTCCCCACTACAGGGCGCGACCTAAGAACGGCCGGCTCGGGCGGCGCGTCATAAGCGGGCGGCAGCACGGGCAGTGGGGACAGGAGCGAGGCGACCGCGGCGTCCTGGGCGCGCGCCATTTCGGCGGCCTGGGCGTAGGTGACGGCCTGGAGGCGCACCGTATCGCCGGGCCTGAGCTGACCCATCTTCCAAAGCTCGGCGTGGATGATGGCCGCCGGGCAGACGAATCCGCCCAAACTCGGCCCGTCCGGGCCGAGCAGGATGGGCATATCGCCGGTGAAGTCCACCGCCCCGATCGCGTAAGCATTGTCGTGGATGTTGGAGGGGTGCAGGCCCGCTTCGCCGCCGTCCGGCCTGGCCCATTGCGGCTTTGGGCCGATCAAGCGGACACCGGTCCGGTCCGACTGGTGATGCACCTTCCAGTCGGTCCCGAAGATCATGGCGATGTCGCCGTCTTGGAAGAAGTCGGGCGCCCCATGTGGCCCGTACAAAACGCCGACATGCCATGCGTTCGAGTAGGCGGGCGTCAGGTCCGGCGTCAGGGCCGTCCCGACTTGGTCCAGGCCTGCGCCGGACGCCTTCAAGTGAATGACGTCGCCGGGGCGCAGCGCGCGGCCGTCGTGCCCGCCGAATCCACCCAGCATGAACGTGCTGAGGCTGCCCAAATATTCGCCGACTTCCAGGCCCCCGCCGACCGCGAGATATGCCCGCAGACCAGGCCCGTTTGCGGAGCCGACTTCGAGCGTCGCGCCGGCTGGAACGAGGATCGCTTGGCCAAACGGGACGGGGGCGCCGTCCAGCATGGCCGCCATCGGGGCGCCGACGAGCGCGACCACCGCCGCACAGCCGAAGCGCAGGGTCGGGCCGGAAACGGCCATCTCCAGGCCCGCCGCCCCCGACTCGTTGCCGACCAGCCTATTCGCCAGCCGCAGGGCCAGATTGTCCATCGGGCCGGAGGGCGGCACGCCGACGTTCCAGTACCCGAGCCGCCCCGGCATGTCCTGGACCGTGGTCTGCGTCCCGCCCGCGATGACTTCGATGGCCGTGCGCGCGTAGCCGAACCGGGATAGGAAAGAAGTCGTGACCGCGCCCGACGTGAACTCCGGTGAGGCGACGAACTTGCGGAGGTAGTCCAGGTTCGTCTCGATCCCTAGAATCTCCGTCTGGGCGAGCGCGCCCCGCAGGGCGGCCAGCGCTTCGGGGCGATCCGCGCCGCGCACGATCAGCTTGGCGATCATGGGGTCGTAATAGGGGGTGATCTCCGCGCCCGGCTCCACCCACGTTTCCACCCGCACTCCTTTGGGGAAGCGGACATGGGTCAGGCGGCCGATGCTCGGCTGGAAACCGCGCCCGGCGTCCTCGGCGTACAAGCGGGCTTCAAACGAATGCCCGGAAGGCGTGATGGAGAAGGAGCGGAGCGGCGGCAGGTCCCCGGAGGCTTGCAGCACCATCCAAGCGACCAGGTCAATGCCGGTGACCTCTTCAGTGACGCCGTGCTCCACCTGGAGACGCGTGTTGACTTCCAAGAAAAAGAACTCGCCAGCGGCCTCGTCATAGACGAACTCCACTGTCCCCGCCGACCGATACTGTACAGACTCACCGAGCTTGACGGCGAGGGCGCAGAGGCGGGCGCGCGTTTCGGGCGAGATACCGGGCGCGGGCGTCTCCTCGACCACTTTCTGGTTCCGGCGTTGGGCCGAGCAGTCCCGCTCGCCCAGGGCGATAACCACGCCCTTGCCGTCGCCGAAGATCTGCACTTCCAGATGCCGCGCTCTTGCAATAAAGCGCTCCAAAAACGCGCCGCCGTCGCCGAAGCTGGCCTGGCCCTGGCGCTGCACGGCTTCCCAGGCTTCTTCCAAGTCTTCGGGATGCTGGCACAGGCGGATTCCGATGCCGCCGCCGCCCGCCGTGCTTTTGAGCATCAGCGGGTAGCCTATGCTTCCTGCCGCCGCCCGCGCGTCCGTCAGCGAGCGCAGCAAGCCCGTGCCGGGCAGCAGAGGGACGCCCAGGGCGGCAGCCGTCGCGCGGGCGGCGTGCTTCAAGGCGAAAGCGCGCATCTGCGCCCCCGTCGGGCCGATGAAGGCGATGCCTGCCGCCTCGCAGGCATCGGCGAACTCGGCGTTCTCGCTCAAGAACCCATAGCCGGGATGGATTGCTTCGGCCCCGGTCTCGCGGGCGGCCTGCAAAATAGCCTCAACAGACAGATAGCTCTGGGCGGCGGGGGCGGGGCCGATGCGGACGGCCTCGTCCGCCTGCGCGACGTGGAGGGAGTGCCGGTCGGCATCGGAGTAGACGGCGACCGACCCGATGCCCAATGTCCGCAGAGTGCGGATGATCCGGCAGGCGATGGCGCCCCGGTTGGCGATCAGCACTTTACGAAACATCGGTGCCCCAGATCAATACCTGAACCGGCGTCGGGTTGTAAGCGTTGCACGGGTTGTTGAGCTGTGGGCAGTTGCTGATCAAGGCGAGTACGTCCCGCTCGGCGCGCATCTCCACATACTTCCCGGCCTCCGAGATGCCGTCTTCGAACGTCAGCCCGCCCTCGGGCGTGACCGGGACGTTCATAAAGAAGTTGATGTTATTCGGGATATCGCGCTTCTCCAGCCCGCCGCCATGCCGCAATAATGCTGCCAAAAAGCTCTGCCGGCAGGCGTGCATGTGGCCCTTGTCGAGCGCATAGCGGACCTGGTTACTCTCGGTCGCGCAGGCCCCGCCCAAAGTGTCGTGCCGCCCGCAGGTGTCGGCCACGATGGTCAGCAGGGCATTTCCGCCGCTCGACATCAGGCGCGACCCGGTGGTCAGGTAGATGTTTCCCTGCGCCCGGATGGTGTTCTGGAAGTCGTACCGATCGGCGTGATCGTGGGCGTCGTAGAAAAGTGTGTCCACGGCCTGGTTGCCTTCCAGATCCACGATGCGGAACGTTTGGCCTTTGGCGATGGGGTGTATCCACGACTCGCCCGCTGGGATGACCTCGCTGTAGATCGCGGTCTCGGCACGGAGCGTGCTGGGGACTGAATGAAAGCCGGTCATAGGAAATATCTCTCGGTGAGGGTGAACCCGCGTCCGTTCTCGGGGCGCGAAACGCGGCAGGCGTCATCAGCGGCAGGGGGGGGGACGCGCCGCAGGGCCAAACGTACCGGCTTCGGGGCGTAGCGCGGGTTGGGGTCGAGCGGATGCGGGCAGGAGTTCAAGAGGAGCAGGACGTTCATCTCGGCGCGCAGCTCGACAAACGCGCCCGGCCCGGAGTGTCCCGCTTGGTAAGCCATCGCGCCATCCGCACCCGCGGTCACTTTGCTGAAAAAGTTGACGTTGGGGGACAGGTCGCGCGGCCCGAGGCCGTACTTTTCGAGTTCGATCAGGAAGCCGTCGCGGGCATTCTTGTGGAAGTCGTTGCGCGCCTCTTGGTAGCGTGACTCTCCGTACTTCGCCCGCACGCCGGCGGCGTCCGCGCAGCCGCTGAGAGCGTCATGCCAGCCCACGCTGTCGGCAGTGACCGAACAAAGGACGCGGCCCATGTCCGAGTACAGAACGAGGCCCCGAGTCAGCATAGCTGTGTGCTGCGCCTTCAAGGTGTCGGGGATGTTGAGCCGCTCGACCGGGCAGTCGGCGTTGTAGAGGATCGCGCCCATGTTCGCGCCGCCTTCGAGGTCGGTCAAGCGCAGGGCGGTGCCACGCTTTAGGACATGCGACCAGGACGCGCCCGGCGCCAGGGTCTCTTCAAATAGGGTGTCGTCGGCCACGCGGTCTCCTCCAGGATAGGTCGGGGCGGGGGCGACAGTGCCGGCGCTGGGTGTCATGGTCTCGTCATCGAGCCGCTGATAGTATACTGGCGGGTCGCCGCGTTGTCAAGGCCCACACACGACGAAAATATCTCTTGTCGGTTGCTTACTGACGAAAAGCGTCAGAACACGCCTGAGAATGAACAGTTATCGTCTCAAGCGGATGACTGCACGCCCCAATCATAGGCATACTTGATCATCTTCACCACTTGCAAAGACTCGATGCGATGGATGCCGGGAATCTTGCTCAGGCGCTCGTGCAGGAACGCCAGCAGCTCGCGGTTGCTGTGGAACCACACTTCCGTCACCACGTCGTAGCTGCCCAGGGTGACGCCCGCGAACCGGATTTCGGGCATCAGCAGCAGTGCCTCCTGGATCTCGTCCAGGCGGCTATGGTCTATCTGGATGCCGAGGATGGCGACGACATGATAGCCCAGCGGGAAGGGGGGCGCGACGGCAACGATCTTGATGACCTGATTTTCCAGGAGCCGGTCCACGCGGCGGCGTACCGTCGGCTCGCTGCTGGCGACCCGCGCGGCGATCTCGGCGTTGGAGAGCCGGGCGTTTTCCTGCAAGACGGCGATTATCTTGTGGTCCAGCGGGTCCAGACGGATGGCCCCTTCACCCGCCATGTCTTGGTCCGTGACGTGTTCCATGTATGTATGCCTTAGTTGTTGACGATTTTCGTCATTGTAGCACTATGGAAAGACTTTTACGTCACCGAGGGACAAAAATATTTGCAGGCGCTTGACAACCTGCTGGAAAGTCTGTATACTTAGTTCTTGTTCCCCCGGCCTCATTGATGAGGCCCCCCCAGAGCATGGCGCTCTTTTCCATCCCGGCGCGGTTTCCCGCCGCGCGACTTAGAAAAGGAGCCTATCCATGCGTTTTTCCCGTTACCTTCTCGTCGGCTCTGCCTTGTTCGGCTTAGGCCTCGCCGGCTGCGGCACCAAGAATACGGCCACCCCGACGGCCTCTTCACCCTCAGCGCCCGGCGCGACTACGGATGCGAGTGGGGCGATCACCATCGGCTACTCGGACTGGCCTGGCTGGACGGCCTGGGCCATCGCCGACAAGCAGGGTTTCTTCAAGAAGCACAATGTCAACGTCAAGCTCGTTTGGTTCCCCAACTACACCGACTCCCTAAACGCCTTCGCCGCCAATAAAGTGGACGCCAACTGTCAGACCTGGAGTGACACCATGGGGCCGCTGGCCCAGGGCCAGTCCGCAAAGGCCGTCCTGATCAACGACAACTCGGCGGGCAACGATGCCGTGGTCGCCGGGCCGGGAGTCCATTCCATGAAGGACTTGAAGGGGAAAAAGGTGGCGACGGAGCTTGGCACGGTGGAGCAGTTCCTGCTCGACAAGGCGCTGGCAGCGAACGGCATGACCGAGAAGGACATCACCTACGTCCCGATCAAGGTGCAGGACTGCCCCGGCGCGATGATCTCGAAGAGTGTGGATGCCGTGGCCGTCTGGGAGCCGAACAAGAGCCAGCTCCTGGCGAAGCTGCCCGGCTCGCACGTCATCTTTGATAGCCGCGCCCTGCCCGGCCAGATCCCTGACCTGCTGGTTTTCCAGGGCAAAACGATCGCCGCCCGCCCGCAGGAAATTCAGGGTATCGTGGACGCCTGGTACGACTCCATTGATTGGTGGCGCGCGCACCCCGATGACGCCGTCAAGATCATGGCCGACACCGCCAAGGACCCCGGCACTCCGGCCCAGCAGATCCTCTTCTATCAGAGCTTCATCAAGGGGACGCGCATCTTCAGCGGCCCGGAAGCAGTCGCCGCCTTCACGCAGAGCGCGAAGCCCACATCGCTCTACAGCAGCGGGCCGTCCATCACGCAGTTCCTTTTGGCGCAGAAGCAGATCCCCAAGCTTCCCGATTTTGTTTCGGCCATTGATCCGGAGTTCATCAATGCCGCCGTCAAGAAGGGCGAAGGCAAGAAGCCGCCCTATGATTACGCTTTGAAGGTGGACTAGAGATGGACCAGATAGCGACGACTCAGCAAATACGCGTGAAGACAAAAGCCGCACCGGCAGCCCGGCGGCGCCGTCCCAGCTTGTTCCGTCTCGGCGAGGATATCCCGCGCGGCGCGTACCTTCTAGTCGCCGCCGCCTCGTTCCTCGTGCCGGTCGCTGCGTGGTGCCTGCTGACCTATTCAGGCCGGGCGAACGCGCTCATCCTGCCGACCCCGACGCACATGTTCCAGGCGGCTCTGGAAATGTACCAGAGCGGGGACCTACTGCCCGACATCAAGATCAGCGTGACGCGCATCGGCATCGGGTTTCTGCTTTCCGCCGTGCTCGCCATCCCCCTGGGCATCTTAATGGGCGCCTACAAATGCGCCGAGGCGGCCCACGAGCCGTTCGTCGGGTTCGTCCGCTACATCCCCGTCCCCGCGCTGATCCCGCTGGTGATGGTGGTCGCGGGTATTGACGAGCCGGCGAAGATCCTGTTGATCTTCCTCGGCACTTATTTCCAGATGGTGCTGGTCATCGCCGATGTCACTCGGCAGGTGCCGAAAGACCTGCTCAACGCTGCCCGCACGTTGGGGTCGAGCCGGACCCAGGTCCTGTTCAACGTGCTGCTGCCGGCCACGCTGCCCGGCATCCTGGACACCTGCCGGACGATGATCGGCTGGGCCTGGACATACCTGGTCATCGCTGAGGTCGTGGCGACGAGTTCGGGCTTGGGATACTCGATCATGAAGGCACAAAGGTTCTCGCGTGCCGATGAGATTTTCGTCGGCATCTTCATCCTCGGCCTGCTTGGGCTTGCGACCGATATGGTCTTCAAGGTGGTCCAGCCACGCCTGCTGCCCTGGGCGGAAGCGCAGAAAAATTGATGCCGGACCCGATCTTGTACTTGGAGGGATTGTCCAAAGAATACCCGACCAAAAACGGCCCGCTTTCGGTCCTGGAGCCGACTTCGCTGACCGTTGGCGTCAGCGAACTGGTCAGCATCGTCGGTCCGTCGGGCTGCGGCAAGTCAACGCTCCTGCACATCGTCGGCGGCCTGACCGAGCCGACCGCGGGCCGCGTCCTGCTCGACGGTGTTGAGGTCCTGGGGCCGGGTGCCGAGCGTGGCATGGTCTTCCAGGGTTACACCCTGTTCCCGTGGTTGACCGTGCGCGGGAACGTCCAGTTCGGCCCCAAGCAGCGCGGAGCGAAGAAGGCCGAACGAGAGCGGCTGGCCGACCATTTTTTGGACGCCGTGGGCCTGCATGGGTTCCGCGATCATTTCCCCAAGCAGCTCTCGGGCGGGATGCGCCAGCGAGTCGCCATCGCCCGTGCCCTGGCGAATTCACCGCGCATCCTGCTGATGGACGAGCCGTTCGGGGCGCTGGACGCCCAGACGCGGACGGTGATGCAGGAGCTTCTCCTGGATATCCGCCGGGCCGAGCGCACGACGACGCTGTTCATCACGCACGATATTGACGAGGCCGTCTTCTTGAGTGACCGCATCTTCGTGATGACGGCCCGGCCGGGCCGGCTGAAGGCGGAGATCGCCGTCCCGTTTGGCCCTGACCGCGACGCTTCTTTGCGGACCTCGCCGGAGTTCTTCCAGATCCGCGCCCAGGTCTACGACCTGCTGCATTCGGAGGGCCAGGCCGTCGTGGACGCCGAGATCGCGGCGGGAAGTTCGTAGGGATAGGGGCGTGAGAGGGGGGGGAGCGGACGTGGGAAAAAGGGCGAACCTTGTGTTCGCCCTTCCGTGGTTCTCACCCTCACCCTGCGACCATCTCCGCCCACGCCCCGAAGACGGCCCGCGCCGCCCGCTCTATTTCCGGCAGCTCCCGCCGCGCCTGCGACAAGATCGCGTCCGCCGCCTCGGCGGGCAGCTCATCCGACCACACTCCTACCCACGTCTGAATCAGAGCGTCAGTGACTTCCAGGTGGCATTGCAAACCGTAAACATTGGCACCGGAGCGGAACGCCTGGCAGGGCGTCAGGTCCGAAGAAGCCAAAAGGACCGCACCGGGCGGCAGGCCGAAAGCGTCCTCGTGCCAGTGGAAAGCGGGGCAGGGGGAGGGGAGTTCCGCCCAGAAGCGGTCCTGCCGCGCCGCTTCGGTCAGACGCAAGGGATACCAGCCGATCTCCGCTCGGGGCGCTTTGCCGACACTTGCCCCGAGCGCGTGGGCGAGGAGCTGACCCCCCAGACAGATGCCGAGGACGGGCACGTCACGGGCTAGGGCGTCGCCGACTAAAGCCAACTCGTCGTTAAGGAACGGGTAGCGGTCCCGCTCGGCCACGCCCATCGGGCCGCCCAGAATGACCAGCCCCGCCGCGTCGCCGAGGTGTTTGGGGATGGCTTCCCCGGCGTAGCCGTGGACCGTGCGGGCTTCAATGCCGTGCTCCTGGAGTACGGCCCCCAAGGTGCCCGCCGTTTCTTTCTCGTGATGCTGTAAAACGTAGACGAACGTCACCGAAGCCTCCCTTTTCTCCCCTAAAGCGCCAGGTAGCGGTTGACTTCCCAAGCCGTCACGCTCTTCGCCGTCATCTCGGCGTAGTCGTCCCATTCGGCCCGCTTGACTTCTAGATAGTGCGGCGCGTAGTCCGCGCCAAGGGCATCGCACAACACGTCGTCCTGTTCCAAAGCGTCCAGGGACTCGCCCAGATCAGACGGCAGTGTCTCGATACCGCGCACCCACGCCTCAGCGGGCGACAGCAAGAACAGGTTGTCGTTTTGGGCCTCGCCCGGTGACAGCCCGCGCGCCACGCCGTCAAGACCCGCCGCCAGAAGGCCCACTACGGCGAGGTAGGGGTTGGCGGACCCGTCTGCCGTGCGGTACTCGATGCGTCCCGGCGCTGGGACGCGCACCATCAAAGTCCGGTTGTTGCCGCCGTGCGCGATGTAGGCAGGCGCCCACGTCGCACCCGACCGGGGCGAGCGCGCGCCGAAGCGCTTGTAGGAGTTGACCGAGGGAGCGGTCAAAGCGCACAGCCCCTTGGCGTGAACGAGAATGCCGGCCATGAACGAGAGGGCCAGCGAAGACAGCCCGCGCGGGTCGCTCTTGTCGAGGAACAAGTTGTCCTCGCCTTCGGCGTCCCACAGCGACAAGTGGTGGTGGGAGCCGCTGCCGGTCAGGTCGGCAAAGGGCTTGGGCATGAAGGTGGCACATTGGCCGCGCTCCTCGGCCAGCGCTTTGACCATGAACTTGAAGAAGGATACCTGGTCGGCCGTCTTCAGGGCCTCCCCAAAGCGCCAGTTGATCTCGAACTGACCGTTGGCGTCCTCGTGGTCGTTCTGATAAACGCCGTAACCAAGCTCGTTGAGGTAGGTCATCAGGGTCATCAGGAAATCGGCATTCCGCAGCAGCGAAAGCTGGCCGTAGCAGGGCTTGCTGAGCGTGTCGGAGGCGTCGGCCACGCCAAGGGTCCGGTCTGCCTTGCGGTCCACCAGGAAGAACTCGGGTTCGACGCCCGTCATCAGCGTGAAGCCTTTGGCGCGGGCGTCGGCCAGGGCGCGCGATAGCAGAACGCGCGGGCAGAAGCGCCAGTCGCCGCCGTCTCCCTGGAGATTGCCGGCGATCCAGGCGACGCCGGGCTTCCAGGGCAGCGGGAACACGGAAGAGTCGGCCTGGGGGACGCAAGACAAGTCGGGGTCGTGCGGCCCCTGGCCGACGCCGTCCACGGCAAATCCGGCGAAGCCCGCCGCGCCGCCCGCCACGTCGGCCAGGCACTCGGCGGGGACAAGCTTTGCGCGCGGGGCGCCGTGCATGTCCACGAAGGACATCAGGAAGAACTTGATGCCCTTGTCGGCGAACATTTTCTGAGTCTCGGCAAGATTGAACATGGGTGGGTCTCCTCGGAAGAGTGCCGGGCACTAAAGTCCCCGTCTTGGAGGCGCTCCGCGCCGACCGTCCAGGGGACGGAGGAAAGAGACGTGCGAAAAGAGACGTGCGAAAAGAGACGTGAGAAAAGATAGGGCTTGTCATTCCCCGTCCCCTGGACGGTCAGCGGCGGAGCCGCTTCGGAGACGGGTACTTCAGTGCCCGGCCCTCAGCGCAGGAACTTGGCGCGCCGATACGGGTGGGACGAGCGGATGGGACAGCCCTCAGCGAAGCGCGCCAGGGCGAACAAAGACACGTCGAACGGGTCGGGCCGGCCCAGCGCGCGGGCGGCCATCATCTCGCCTACGATTGGGGCCAGCTTGAAACCGTGACCGGAAAAGCCGACGGCAGCGTGCAGGCCGCCGAACGAGTCAATAATGGGCTGCCAGTCCGGGGTCGTCTCGTACAGCCCCGAAAAAGCGCGCTGGACACCACCTTTGTCCCCGTCGTCCATGCCCGCGAAGCGCAGCGCGGCTTTGCAGCGGGCGTCACTGATAGCCTGTGCCCCGACGCCCTCATCGTAGCCGTCCGGCTCTGCCAGGGCTTCGGTCAAGTCGGCACTGTCCGACGACCCCACCCACATGCCGCCCGCGCCGTCGGCGCGGAAGTAGGCCAGATTGATGAGGTCCGAGACGATCGGGAAGACGCCCGCGAACAAGGCGGGCCGTTCCAAAACGACGATCTGCGCCCGGACCGGTGTCACCGGCAGATCCAGCCCGAACAGCGCCCCAACGGGCCGCGACCAGTTGCCGGTGCAGAGGACGACCTGGCCTGCCATGATTGCCGTGCCGTCGCTGAGGATCACGCGCCAACCCGTGCCGTCGGGCGCGGCGGCCGTGACGGGGCAGTCGAAGCGCAGGTCCGCGCCCATTCGTGCCGCCTGCCCCGCGTAGGCGGCAATCGTCTGAGGTGGACTCGCGTAGCCGCCGTCCGGCTCCCAGGCGACCAGGGCGACGCCGTCCGTCTTGACGGCAGGAAGGATTGTTTCTAAGTCGCCGGGTGAGATCAGCGACACGTTGACCCCGAACGACTGGTGCATGGCGACTGCCCCACGCAGGTTGGCCTCGTCTTCGGCGTCTACCAGGACGGAGTAGCCGGACTGGACGAAGCCGCAGGGCGCCCCGACTTCATCCTCAAAGCGCGCATAGCGCCGGTTGGCTTCCAGAGCCAGCGGCACCAGGGCAGGCACGCCGTAATGGGCGCGGATGATCGCGCCCGATCGGGCCGTGGTCTCCACGCCGGGCTTGGCGCGGCGCTCTACCAGGATCGTCTTGACGCCCTGCCGGGCCAGATGGAAGGCCGTGGAGCAGCCCATCAGGCCGCCCCCGATGACCAGAACATCTATCGTTTCGGGCATGTCAGTGGTCCCCCGTGCCCCACAAGTCCAGCGGGATCGGGCGGCGCGTCCCGGCTAGTGGCAGGCCCGTGATCAGGGCCGACTCCAGTGTTAAAGCACGCAGGTCGTCCCGATCCAGGTTGCCGACGCGCGACTTGCCGCAGGCGCGGGCCATGATCTGGATCTCCAATGTCATGGCGTGCAGGAAGTTCTCCACCCGCTCGGCGGCCTCCTCGACCGGCAGGCGCTTGACAAGCTCTGGGTCCTGCGTGGCGACCCCGACGGGGCAGCGGCCCGTGTGGCAGTGGTGGCAGGCACCTGGCTTCGTGCCCATCGCCTCGTAGTCCTCCACCCAAAGGGGCGCGTTGCAGTTGAGCGCGATGATCGCCGCCGTGCCGATGGCGACGGCGTCCGCGCCCAAAGCGAGTGCTTTGGCGGCGTCCACGCCGGTCTTGATGCCGCCGCACACGATGAGCTGCACGACGCCGAGCAGCTTCATATCTTCCAGGGCGCGGACGGCCTCGCAGATCGCGCCCAGCGTGGGGATGCCCGTATGGTCCAGCAGCACGTCCGGGGAAGCGGCCGTGCCACCCTCCATGCCGTCTACGACCACGCAGTCCGCGCCCGCCTTGGCGGCCAGCTTCACATCCTCGTAGACGCGGGCCGCGCCCAGCTTGACGTAGATGGGCTTCTCCCAGCCGGTTGCCTCGCGCAGTTCTTCGATCTTGATGGCGAGATCTTCCGGCCCCATCCAGTCCGGGTGGCGGCAGGGCGAGCGCTGGTCTACGCCGTCCGGCAGGTCGCGCATCCGGGCGATCTCCGGGCTGACCTTCTGGCCGAGCAGCAGGCCGCCGGTGCCGGGCTTCGCGCCCTGGCCAACGACGATCTCGATGGCGTCCGCCCGCTGCACGTCGCGCGGGTTGAACCCGTAGCGCGACGGCAGGCACTGGTAAACGAGCGTTTTGGAATATTCTCGGTCGGAGGGATGCATGCCGCCATCCCCCGTGCAGGTAGACGTTCCGGCCCGCGTCGCGCCCAATCCTAAAGCCTCTTTAGCATTGCGGGACAGGGCGCCGTAAGACATGCCGGCGATGGTGACAGGCGTCTGGAGTCGGAGCGGCTTCTTGGCGAAGCGCGTCCCCAGCAGGACGCTGGTGTCGCAGGTCTCGCGGTAACCCTCTAAAGGCACGCGGGTCAGGCCGGCGGGCAGGAAGGTCAGATCTTCCAGGGTCGGGAGCTGGCGGATCGTGGAAAAGGCGCGGATGCGGTAGCGGCCCAGCCGGGCCTTCTCCTGGATGTCGGCGATGCTGGCCTGGTCCCAGATGCGGGACGGGGTGGCTTCGTCAGCGGGCATAAGACGTTCTCCTCTAATGGTATGCTTAGAAAAACCGCGCGTAGCGGTCCACTTCCCACTGGGAAATAGACTGGTGGTATTCGTCCCACTCGGCGCGCTTGTACCGGACGAACTCATCGCGCAGCTCCGTCCCCAGCGTTCGGGCGATGAACGGGTCGGCGGCGAAGAAGTCCACGGCCTCGTCCAAAGTGCGCGGCAGCAGCGAAATCCCCTTTTCAGTCAGCTCGCCGTCGGTGTACTCGTACATGTTCTCGTGGTGCGGTGGACCGGGGTCCGCCCCTTCTTGGATGCCTTCCAGTCCGGTGGCCAGGGCCAGTGTGGCGGCGAGATAGGGGTTGCAGGACGAGTCCGCCGCCCGGCACTCGACCCGGCCACCGCTCATGGGGACGCGCAGGTTGTTGGAGCGGTTGTTGCCGCCGTAGCAGTTGAAGACGGGCGCCCACGAGTAGTAAGACATGCCGCCCTTCCGAATCAGCCGCTTGTAAGAGTTGACCGTCGGGCTGAACGCGGCGGCGTTGCCCAGACCGTGCTTGATCAGCCCACCGATAAAGCCGTAGCCCAGGGTGGACAGCTTGCAATCGTGCTTGTCGTCCTCGGGGGACGCCGATACGAACAGGTTGCGGCCCGTGCCGGCGTCGGCGAGGCTCATGTTGAAGTGCGCGCCGTTGCCGGTCAGATCGGCGAATGGCTTTGGCATGAACACGGCCAGCAGCCCCAGATCGGCGGCCACTTTCTTCGCCATGAACCGGAAGAACGTGTAGCGGTCACAGGTGGTCAGGGCATCGGCGTACCCGAAATCGAACTCGAACTGCGAGTGACCATCCTCGTGGTCGAACGAGTAGACGTCCCAGCCCAACTCGTTGATTAAAGTCGTCATCCGGTCCAGGAACGGGTACGCCTCCATAAATCGCTGCACGTCGTAAGCAGTCTTGGCCAGGTTGTCGTTGTCATTGGGGACGACCAACTTCCCATGCTCGTCCAGCTTCAACAGATAGACCTCGGCCTCAATCCCCAGGTTGAAGGTGTAGCCGATGCTCCTGGCCTGTTCTAAGACCCGCTGCAGGGCGACGCGGGTGCTGAGGGCATACGGCTCGCCATGAAAATAGTTGTCCGAGGGGAACCAAGCGATCTCTTTTTGCCAGGGAATTCGAAAACCTCTGTCCAGGTCGGGGATGCTGCTGATCTCGTCGTCGTTAGGCCGCTGCCCCAGACCGTCGAGTGCGTAGCCGGTGAACAGCTCGGAGCCGCGCGCCATGTCGGCGAAGTGGGCAAGCGGCACACACTTGGCCTTGGGGACGCCGTGAATATCCACATAGGCGCCGAGGATATAGCGCACCCCCTGGGACTTCAACTCGTGCGCCTTGGCCTCGATCTGCTCATCCGTATACTTCATCACTTTCGTCATTCGGTTGCTCCTTGATAGTCTGGGAAGGGCGGTTCCTCGGTGAGCGCCGCGCGCACCTGCGCGGCCAAGTCTTCAATGGCCCAAGCCATCAGCGTTTCACCCTGGGCGACGGTTGCCAATGCCGGCTGGCCGGTCGCGCCGTTCTCGCTGGTGCGCGGGACAGGGTACGAGAAGAAGAGGCCCGCCGTGCGGTCCGGGTCGTCGGCGATTTTGTCGGGCCGGACGCATTCTGGGTGAAACTCAACCATCACGATTGTTTCCGCGGCGTTCGCGTGCATTTCCGGCGCGTCGGCGGTGTAAAGGGGGGCGCCGCGCGGCGAGATCTCCCACAGGCCACGCAGGGC
>JANOOM010000363.1:0-5293 GCA_031421335.1 Armatimonadota bacterium | reverse complement strand
AGCCGCGTTAAGACGAGTGAATTCATTCACTCGTCTTGATACGGCTCGTCTTGATACGGCTCGTCTTGATACGGCTCGTCTTGATACGGCTCGTCTTGATACGGCTCGTCTTGATACGGCTCGCCTCGCGCCCGACACCCGCGCCCGACACCCGCGCCCTGCTTTTAATCGTCCTTCGGCGGGTGCGCCAGGTTCGGTATTTCGGTGATCGGGTGCCGCAGCACCGTGTTCATCGTATACGCGATCAACCCGCCGAACAGTGCCAGGTTGAAGATAATCAGGAACACGAACAGCGTCAAACTGGACGGCCGGTTTTTGATCTTCTGGGCGGCACTGCGCGTTTCGGTGTATTTAATGTTGCTCCAGGTTCGAGGCATCGGGGCCTTCTTTCGTTAGGGTGGCGGCGCATAGAAAATCGTCTCGACTTCTTTCGAGTCGCGCCCGCTCGACGCGCGCAGGCGGATCCGTGTTCGGCCCACGGACACCGCCCCAGACGGGCCGGAAACGGTGATTGGCACGATCACACTGTCGTGCGCCCCGACCGTGACCGTCGAGGGTGTGACCGAGGCGCCCGCGAGGCCCATCACAGACAGTGCGAACGGGGCGGCGTCGGGGGCGCCGCTGCCCAGGGTAAGCAGATAGCCGTTGCGAACTTCGCTCGGGGTGCGGACGATGTCTCCCCGCGCGTTGACACTGGCACTCGGCGCCCAGTGTCCGTAGATCAAGAGCAGCACGACGGCAAGGGAGGTGGGGACCGTGGCGGCGACTAGCGCGCGCCGCCCGTCCCACAGGCCCAGCTTCTGCGTCAGGGTCAATGCTCTGGTGGCGCGGTCGGGCTGGGTGCCGTAGCGGAACTCGATCAGGCCGGGCCGGCCACGCTTTCCCAGCACGTCGTTGCACGAGTCGACGCACTCGCCGCAGCCGATGCAGGAGTGCTGGCCGACGCCGCTCTTGATGTCAATGCCCATCGGACAGTCCACTTCACACTTGTGGCAGGAAATGCACTCGTCGGCGCGCTCAGTCAAGTAACGCACAGCGAGGGTATTTTGATCCCCCAGCGTGCTCATCAGCGGGCCGTAGGGGCAGAAGTGGGAGCAGAAGCGGCGGCGCAGCCAGAGCATGTCGGCAGCCAGGACGGCAGCGGTCAGGTAAACGGTCAGTCCGGCAGTGGGGTCGGTCCAGGGCGCTCGCGTGGCCGCGATCACGGCGGCGGGCGCGAGCCAGTAGCAGGCCAGGATGACGCCGGTCCCCAACGAGATCGCCAGGACCGCTGCTGTCCACAGAGACCGGGACAGCGCGAAGCGGGGACGTCCGGGCCGGGTGTGTAAGGCTTTGTCCAGCCGCGTTCGCAGTGAGTCGGCGAAGTCGGAGGCTAACGTCTGCGGGCAGACCCATCCGCACCAGAGGCGGCCATACAGGAACGAGACGGCAGACAGCAGGGCAACGCCGAGCATGGAGACCCAGAACAGCAGGAACAGGTCGTGGGCGGCCATCTTGTGCCAGGCGAAATAGAACTCGTCCCGCCGCAGATCCAGGCGCAGGCCATTCGTCAGCGGCAGGGCGACGAGCAGGACGCCGCAGGCGAGCTGTAAGAGGCGGCGCGGCGCGTGCCACTTGACGTTGCCGTTTGGGGCGCGTGTCAGGGTCGGGGTCTGGATAAGGCGGTCGGTCAGGTCTATCATGCAGCATCAATGGGGAGCCGGCCTTGGAAGGCCGGTCTATTAACGGACAAGAACCGCTCCGCGGTTGAAGAAAGGATTGAAGACTTTTTCGCAGGGGCGCCGCTCGCTGCTTTTGGGGCCGCGCCGCGTTTGGGCCGGTTCTGCGCCCCGATGCTCCCGCCCCATATCGAAGCCAAAGGGCAAAAAAGAAATGGGCGGGCGCGTCTGCGCCCGCCCTCCTTAAGTATACCTGAAACTGCCGCTTATAAGATCCCGCCGGGGGCGACGCGGTTGGTCGGGGAGACCTTGTCACCGCCGCGCACCTGGCCGCCCTTGCCGCCATTGACATTGGGGTCAATCCGCAGGACCTGGCTTTCGCCGGTCTTCTGCGTGTACTGCTGGTCCTCGGGCTTGAGCCAGGGACGCCAGCCGCCGTGGCCGTCGGGGACCTTCCGGCCGAAGCCCAAGGTCTGGACATAGGCGACGAGGTCACGGGCGTCATCGTTAGGGACCGGGTTCACTTTGTCCTTGTCATTGAAGAGCCAGGTGAAAGCGGGCATGATCGAGCCGGGTACCATCTGGCGCGGGTAGTAGAAGTGCGAGTAGTGCCAGTCATCACTGTACTTCCCGCCTTCACGCGAGAGGTCCGGGCCGATACGCCGCGTGCCAAGGAAGTGCGGCTGGTCCCAGATGTACTCGCGCTCGTCGGCGATAGGGGCGACCGAGGTGCCGATAGAATAACGCTCGATCTCGTGCGTCAGGGGCCGGATCTGCTGCGAGTGGCAGTACATACAGCCCTCCCGCTGGTAGATGCGCCGGCCATGCTCCTGCTTGGTGGTGTAGCCGACCAGTTCCGCGCTGCCCGCCGTGCGGACATCGCCGGTGAACTCGCGCGGGGTGCGGCCCTCGCGGTCGGCGGCAGTGATCTCGGCCGAGTCGTAGATGGCGTGGTAGCGGCCGGCATCGCGGGCGGTGTTCTGCGACCAGTTCTCGTTAAAGGACGGGACGATGGAAACGAAGACCAGCCCGATGATAAAGGTCATGCCGATGCCAAGTCCGGTCAAGAGGGCGCTCTTTTCCGGCACCTGCCGGATGATGGCGAGCAGGATGCCCACCAGCACGATGAAGAGAATTGGTATCACATATTGGAGCATAGGAGTGTCTTCTAGCGCGCTGCCGTCAGCGACTTGGGCGTGCGGGAGGTGTCGTCGAGACGCCCCGCCCCGTCGTCACCGTCCATTGTTTCTGTTGGGGGCGCAGTCGCGGTCTTGTACAAGTTGAAGGCGAACAAGAACAAGCCCGTCACCATCAGGGCCGCCCCGCCCGCGCGGACGTGCCAGAACGGCTTCATGTGGTCAACGGTCGTGATGAACGGCAGGCCAGGCTGGTTCCACTCCATGCCCTGATTGAAGCCGCCGATCCAGAGCGCGGTGCTGAACAGGATGAAGCCCAGAAACGACAGCCAGAAATGCCAGTCAGCCATGCCCTCGGAGTACAAGGGCCGCTTGTACATGCGCGGCACGGCGTAGTAGCAGCCCGCGAAGGCGTAGAAAGTCACGAAGCCGAACATCGCCATGTGCGAGTGCCCGATCACCCAGTCGGTGAAGTGGGTCACGGCGTTGAGGGCGCGCAGGGCCTGGAAGGACCCCTGGGTCGAGACCAGCAGGTAGAAGACGGTGCCCGCGATGATGAACTTCAGCGGGACGTTCGTGCGAAGCTGGTGCCACTCGCCTCGGATGGTGCCGAAGAAGTTGGTGACGGCGGACAGGACCGGGACGAACAAGAGGAACGAGAAGATGGTCGCCACCGTCTGGAGCCAGTACGGGATCGGCCCGTAGAGCATGTGATGGGCGCCGTTCCAGATGTAGATAGACCCCAATGTCCAGAACCCGATCAAGGACAGCTTGTGGCTGTACAAAGGCGCGTTGGCCGACTTGGGCAGGAAGTAGTAAGCGGTCGCAAGGGCAGCGGGCGTCGCGATCAGGCCGACGACGCTGTGGCCGTAGAACCAGTTGACGTTGGCATCGTTCAGGCCCATCAGCGCGGTCGAGGGCAGGAGCTGAGACGGCCAGTTGCCGATGAGGTAGACGAACGAGGTCCACATCAGGCAGCCCATGGTGTACCACAGGGCCACATACATCTGCTTGTAAGTGCGGCGCAGAAAGGTCTGGAAGATGTTGACGGTCAGCATCAGCCAGCCGGCGAGGATGAAGCCGCTGGAGACGATCGGCCACTCTTCATATTCTTTGCCCTTCGTGCTCCACAGTGGGTTGATGGTGTCGGTCGGGTTCAGCACGCCCAGGATCATCAGGGCGACGCCCGTGGACCAGACGAGGGTGGCGGCGATGCCCAGCTTTTCGCTCCACAGCCTGGTGCCGGTCAAGCGCGGCACCATGTAGTAGAACATGGACATGAACACAGGAAGCGCCCATCCGAAGATCATGCCCTGGACGTGGACGGGGCGGATGCGCGGCCATGAGAGCCAGTTGAAGCCGTAGAACAGGTCCGGGACCATGAACTTGACGGAGGCGATCAGACCGATCACCCCGAACAAGACCAGGTAGCCGACGCCGGCCCACAAGGCCCATTTGGCGGCGAGGTCTTCGTGCTCGATGCGCTCCGCCTCGGCGGCGGGCTGCATCCGCATTATCTGTTGGACTGCCATTTTCGAATTTCCTCGCTACATGCCGCTGCTGGGGGCGCTCGTGTTGACCTTACTTGCCGCGCCGGGCGTCGCCTGGCCGGACTGCGACGGCGGCGCGGTGCTGGTCGCGGCGGCGGGGTTGCCTTCCACTTCGGGCGTGATCGGGGCGGGCGAGCTGGAGACGCTGCCGCCGCGCACCGAGGCCCCCCCGGACGTGCCGGTCGCGGACCCGGTGACGGACTTGCCCGGCTCCGCCATGCCGGCATTGACGGCGGGGGTCGTCATGCCGGGAGGCGTCGAAAGCTGCGCGGTCGTCGTATCGGTGCCTTTGGCGGGCATGTTCCACGTCAGGCTCAGGACATAAGCCATGACTTCCTGGATCTCGTGCTCACTCAGCGTGTTCTCCCAGCGCGGCATGGCTGTGCCGTGGACGCCGTAGTGAAGGCTGGTGTTGATGCGCTGGTAGTTCAAGGTCTCGCGCATGAATGGCCCGTCGTGCAGGTTGCGCGGCTTGGGGTTCAGCGACGAGGCGTTGACGCCGTTGCCGTCCTGGTTCGGTCCGTGGCAGCCGATACAGTAGCTCTGGTAGATGGTGGAACCGTGGTCAACGGCGGTGGACAGCGACTCGCCGCCGAGGAACGGCACGAGCTGGCTCATGTCTGCCTGCTTGGCGCTGTTGCCGACGGCGGCCTTGGTGTTCAGGTCGGTCTGGATGGAGGCCAGGCTCATTGCCGACCCGCTCGTCGGCTTGAAGCCGCCGGTGGGCGAGTAGTGCGGGCCGAGCGCGCCGCCGTAGAACAGGTAGAGCAGCGCGCCGACGATGACGACGCCCCACAGGCCATACAGCGCGGGGCTGACGCGCGTGTTCTCCAGCTCCTTGACTTCGCCGCCGGAGTAGTAATGGAAGCCGGGCCCCTGTGGGTCCGTCTCATTGGCCGGGTCCGTGTCGGAGCCGGGTTTGTAGATCTCTGCCATGAATGATTCCTTG
>JANOOM010000362.1:0-2955 GCA_031421335.1 Armatimonadota bacterium | reverse complement strand
TCGTCCTCGACGGACAGCTCGACACCCGCGACGAGGTCCAGGCCGACCCGCTGCGCCGCCGCCCGCGCTTCGCCCAGCCCGGCCAGGGTATCGTGGTCGGTGACGGCCAGCGCCCCCAGCCCCAGTCCGTGCGCCGCTTCCACTAATTCCGTGGGGGTGAAGCTGCCGTCGGAAGCGGTGGTGTGGGCGTGGAGGTCAATGCCGGGCGCGGGCGGCGGGGATGAAGAGTCCATGCCGCCATTATAGCCGCTGACCGGCTTGAAGTCAAGAATGGGCGCTTACGCCACAGGGCAGAATGAGGCCATGCGGTGAGCGAACCGTGCCGTGGATAGGACCATGTGTTGAAACACACGGTTAGGTCTGATGTGCGAGCGCTGATGTGCGGCTGCCCTATCCTACGCCAGCCGCCCCAGCACCTCGTCCCAGCGGGCGCTGTCGAAGCGCACCTGCCAGGCGAACGGCTTCCCCTTGCGGTCGTAGTAGACAGCCATTGCAGACTTCGCCAGGTGGCGCGGCTCAGTCGCCAGCAACTCGCCGGCCAATCCGGCATCCCGGACGTAGGCGACGGCGTGTTTGCCGCTCATGCGCCAGGCCCGGCCGCCTGCGCCGGAAAAGTAAGACGCGGGCGTTTCGGCGACGACCCGGACCGAGGCGAGCGCGGACGGGATGGCCCGAACGGGAATCTTCTTGGCGGCCTTAACCGGCGCGATCTCGACCGGCGCCCTTTTGGCCGGCGCCCTTTTGGCCGGCGCCCTCTTGGCCGCTACGGGACGCTCGGCGCGCGGGGCCAGCGCAGGGAGTTCGGAAAAGAGGTCAAGAGCGGGCATCTCGGCGGCGGATTTGACGGGCGGCGTCTTTCTCATGGGCGGTGTCCTCGGAAGTGGGTGGGCCGATTTGCGTTCGGCTTTGCGTTTGATCTGGCGTTCGTTTTCGCATTTTTCGGCGCGCGCAGCAGCGCGGGCAGGTCGGCGGCGGGATAGGCCAGCCAGATTTGCACCCCCGCCCAATCAGGACATTGGGGCTGAGGCGCGTCGGCATCGGCGGTAACGGTGGGGCTGCCGGGCAGGGCGGCGAGCCGCGCTTGGAGGAACCGGCGCAGGCCGGGCGCGTCCGGCCCGACGACGCGGAACCGGGCGGCGACGGCCCGCGCGGGGGGCATGGCAAGGGCAGTCTTCTTCTGGGCGGTCAGCTCCGTGCGCCACGCCCGTTCGAACAAACGCGCCTGGTCCGCACGCCCCGCCGCGAAGGGGACGTCGAAGCGCATTTCGCAGAGGGGGGTGGGTTCCAGGGTGTCAGGCATGGCCCATTATAGCAAACATCTGTTTGCCCTGTCAAGCGGCAATTTGCAGGCTGGGACCCGCGCCGCGTTGACAGCCTGCCGGCGACACGTTGTAATCATCCCACCTTGCTTTGATAAGGACCCGACGCCCGAGTCTCCGGAGGTCTTCGAGTGGAATGGCTGGTGGTATCTCGTCTACTCGCAGGGGGCGGGGATGCAGTACCAGGTCGCGCGCGGCCCGCTGGGGCCGTGGCACCAGGCTGGGCGTGGCACTATCGAGGGGCCTGTTCGCCGAGGCGGACCTGTCCAGGAAACAGAAGGGGGTAGGGGCGCGATTCATCGCGCCCTTCTTTCAGCGGGACCCGCCCGCCTCCCCTTCCCGCGCCGGAAACGTCCACCTTTTGACAACTCCCGCCCCAATCGGCTATACTCACAGTACGGATGCGCCTGAAGAAACTGCAATTGCATGGGTTCAAGACCTTTGCCGATAAGACCGACATCGAGTTCGCCGACGGCGTCACCGCCATCGTCGGGCCGAATGGGTCTGGTAAATCCAACGTCGGCGATGCAATCCTCTGGGTGCTGGGCGAGCAGAAGGCGTCCGCCCTGCGCGGGACCAAGGCCGCCGACGTCATCTTCGCGGGCAGCGACGGGCGCCGGGCGATGGGCATGGCCGAAGTCTCGCTCACCGTGGATAACTCCGACGGCACCCTGCCGGTCGAGTTCGGCGAGGTCACCATCACCCGCCGGGCCTACCGCACCGGCGAGGGCGAGTATTTCCTCAACAAAGTCCCCTGCCGCCTTAAAGACCTCTACGAGCTGTTCCTGGACACCGGCGTCGGGCGCGAGTCGTATTCGCTGGTCAACCAGGGCCAGATAGACGCCGTGCTGTCCGCGAATGCCGACGACCGGCGTGGGCTGTTCGAGGAAGCGGCCGGCATCAAGAAGTACCGCGTCAAGAAACGCGAGGCCCTGCGGAAGCTCGAAGCTACCGAAGTCAACTTAAACCGCGTCCGGGATATCCAGAGCGAAATCGTCGGGCGCGTCGAGCCGCTGCGGCGTCAGGCCGAGCGGGCGGAAAAGCATGCGGCCCTGAAAGACCGGCTGCGGGCGATCGAGAGCAGCCTCTTGTTGGTGGACTTGCGCTTCGCCGAGGCCGAGACGGCGGCGGCGCGCACCGCCCGCGAGGCGGGCCAGGCGACGGCGGCCGGACACTCCGCCCAGCTGGTCGAGGCGGAGGAAAGCGCCCAGGACATCGCCGCCCGCTTCGCCGAGGCGGAAGCCGCTCTGGAGGCGGACCGCCGGGCGCATCAGTCGGCGTCGGGGGCCGCCGAGCGGGCCGAGAGCGCCCGCGCCCTGGCCGCCCAGCGGGCCGAAGGGCTGGCCCAGTCCCAACGTCAGACCGCCCAGGAGCGCGAAGAACTGGCCGAGCGGCGCGCACGTCTGGTCCGGCAGGTATCTGATTTAGAAACGGAACTTGGGGAAGCGCGGGCGGAAGAGGTCATCCTGCGGCGGCAGATAGGCGAGCGTCAAGCGGCTGTTCAGAAACTCGCGGAGAAGATCGCCGCCCTGACGCGTCAGGCCGAGCGGCGGCGGGCCGAGGGCCTTGCCCTCGCCCGGCAGCAGGCGTCCCGCGAGGCGGGCCAGGCGACGGCGGCCGGACACTCCGCCCAGCT
>JANOOM010000361.1:0-1590 GCA_031421335.1 Armatimonadota bacterium | reverse complement strand
CCCCGTCCCGCACGACGCCGCCGATCCGGTGGGGGTCAACGTCGTCCACCGGCCTTCGGGGCAGAAGGTCAGCCACTTGACCGATCTGGGGCACGTCACCGAGGCGGTCCGGCGGGCCATCCGGGGGGCACACCTGCTGGTTCTGGAAGCGAACCACGACGTCCACCGCCTGCGCGGGGGCGACTACCCCGGCCACCTGAAAGCACGCATCCTCGCCGACACCGGCCACCTGTCCAACGAGGCCGCCGGGCACCTGCTCTGCGAGCACGCCCTGAACCACGGGCCGCACACGGTCTGGCTGGCGCACCTGTCCAAAGAAAACAACACCCCCAAGCTCGCTCTGGGCTACGCCAAGGCCACGGTCGCCGTCGAGACCAACTGCCCCGTCGTCTTCGATGTCGCCAAGCGCGACGCCCCTTCCGCCCTGTGGACGCCGGGCCGCTCTTCCCTCCAGCTCAGTCTTTTTTAGTTTCACCCAGTCTGATGAACAAAACGCGCGGCCTCCGTATCCAATACTTTCGAGGGATACGCATGGGGGAGGGACGCGCATATTGGCACATCTATTGGCGGCTGCGGAGCGGGGCATGACGAGAAGCCCCGCCGATACGGCCGCGTTCGAGCGGTTCTGGCAGCCGCACCGGGCGCGCGTCTGGCGCCTGGTCGCCCGGCTCGCCGGCAATGTGGACCTCGCCGACGATCTCACCCAGGAGGTCAGCCTGCGCGCCTTCCAGGGCTTCGGGGCGTTCCGCAAAAGCGCATCGGGCTACACCTGGCTGTACCGGATCGCCGTCAACGTCGTCCTGCGGCACCGGGAGCGCCTCGGCCCCGACACCGTTTCCTGGGACAGCGCCATTCAAGTGGCCGACCCCGGCCAGAACCCCCAAGCCGCTCTCTTCCGGGCCGAGATACGCCCCCTCGTCTGGGCCGCATTGGGCCGCCTGCCCGAAGAGCAGCGGACGACGGTCATCCTTTCCGTCTACGAAGAGCTGAAATACCGGGAGATCGCCGCCGTCCTCGAAATCCCCCTGGGGACCGTCAAGTCCCGCCTGCACGTCGGGATGGCCCGTCTGCGAGAGGAGCTGAAAGATGCACTGTGACACCGTCCGCGCCGATCTGCTGGACTATCTGAACTCTGAAACCGGCCCCGTCCGGGCCTGGGCCGTCCGCCGCCACCTGGCAGCCTGCGCCGGCTGCGCGCAGGAACTCGACGCCCAACGTCGGTTCACGGCCACGCTGCGCCGGGCCGACTTGGTGCCGCCTTTGAGTGCCCCCGTCGCCGTCCCGGCCCGCCGGGTGCCGCTGCGCCGCGCCTTCGCTGCGACTGGGGCTGTCCTACTCGTCCTCGGCCTGTTCCTGCTGCCGACGCTCTACCAAAGCCGGCGCAACGCGCAGAACCCCGGCGCCGCCATCGCCGCCGCACTCGCGCGCGTCAACACCTGGCACTTCTCCGGCTGGAAGTTGATTGATGGCCGGCAGGTCCCGTGGGAGGTTTGGGGCCGCCGCTCGCCGTGGCTGTATTACGAGCGGGTGGGGGACACGACAACTTGGTCCGACGGCAAGCAGCGCCTGCGTGTCTTCGGGCCGGACACC
>JANOOM010000360.1:0-3156 GCA_031421335.1 Armatimonadota bacterium | reverse complement strand
GCGCGTCAAGGTCACAGTGAAGCAGGCCGCCGCGCCGCCTGTTGACTCCGAAGCTGACCAGCAGGGCGCTGACCCGGCGCAAGCCGCACCAGCCCCGCCCAAGGCCACTCTCGCGCCTGCCGTGCATTCCCATTTCGCCATCCTCGTGGACGCCGTGACTGGCAAGGTCCTATGGGAGCGCAATGCCGACGCCCCCCGGCCCATTGCTTCGACGACCAAGATGATGACGGCTATTCTTCTGCTGGAGCGCGGTCACTTAGATGACATTGTGACGGCCCCGCCCGGCGTCCAGTATTTGCCGGACAGCAGCCTGCACCTCAAGCCTGGTGAGAAGCTGACACTGCGCGACCTGCTCTACGCCCTCCTGCTGAGATCGGCCAACGACACCGCCGTCACCGGAGCGGTCTATTTGAACGGTTCTGTGCCGGCTTTCGCCAAGCAGATGAACCTCAAGGCCAAAGAGATCGGCGCGACCCACACCCACTTCGTCACGCCCAACGGTCTGCCCGCGCCGGGCCACTACTCGACGGCCGCCGACCTCGCCAAGATCGCTTGTTATGCCCTGAATAACTTGCCGCAGTTCGACCAGATCGTCAGGACGCCGCTCTACCGCGTCCACCGGTCTGTGGACACGAAAGACGTCTGGGTCAAGAACACGGCGACCACGTTCCTCAAGAAGTTCCCCGGCGCGGACGGCGTCAAGACCGGCTACATCCACGCGGCCGGACACTGCTTCGTCGGCTCGGCGACGCGCGGCGGCTGGCGCATGGTCGCCGTCGCGCTCAACAGCGGGACTTGCCGGGAGGATGTCGAGTCGCTGCTCTCCTATGGCTTCGCCGACTTCAAGCCGACCACGGTCGTGCCGAAAGACGACTTGGTCGGCTCTGTGGATATCCCCAGCGCGTCGGCACCCGTTAAGGTCAAGGCCGCGACCGCCTTGTTCCTGGTATCGTCGCGGCTCAGGCCCCTACCGGCCTACGCCGTGAAAGTGACGCCGCTGCCGCTGCTGCCGCAGGCGCCGATCGCGGCCGGCACGCGGCTCGGCACGGTGACGATCCTGGTGGACGGCAGGCCGCAGGCGGCGGGCGACGCGCTCGCGGCGGAAGATGTCGCCGTCAAGCCGGTCGCGGCCTTTTTCAAGGCGACGAAGACGATCGGGCGGACGGCACCGAAGGTGATCGGGGCGCTCCTCGCCCTGCTCATGGTGGGAGGGGGAGGCTGGATTTTTTATGCCCGAGCGATTGCAAAAAGTGCTCGCCGCCGCCGGGATCGGTTCCCGGCGGGCGTGTGAGGAGTGGATCACCCAGGGGCGCGTCCGCGTCAACGGCCTGGTCGTGACCGAACTGGGGACGAAGGTAGACCCGGAAGCGGACCGAGTCCAGTTTGACGGACGCATCGTGCGCCCGCCCCGCCGGCGCTACTACCTCGCCTTGAACAAGCCACGCGGGGTCGTCTCGTCGCGCGCCGACCCGCATGCCGGGCGGCTGGTGACAGAACTGGTTGACATCGGCGGCAATCCCATGCTGCGGCCCGTGGGCCGCCTGGACGCCAACAGCGAGGGCCTGATCTTCCTGACCGACGACGGCGACTTCCTGTTCAAGCTGACCCACCCGCGCTACCACGTCCCCAAGACCTACCGGGTCCAGGTGCAGGGCGTTCCGAATGCCGACGCCCTGGCGCGTCTCCGCAAAGGGATCATGCTGGAAGACGGCCTGACTCGCCCTGCCGAAAACGTCCGCCTGCTGCGCGGCAAGGAGAACGTAGACGGGACCGGCGTCGGAGAGGTCGAGCTGACCATCTACGAGGGCCGCAACCGGCAGGTGCGCCGGATGCTCGCCGCCGTCGGCCATACCGTCACCCGCCTGACCCGCGTCCGCATCGGGGCGGTCCGCTTGACCGGGCTGGCGCCGGGCGCCTGGCGGCACCTGACGCCCGCCGAAGTCCTCGCCCTGACGGCGGGCGTGCCCCAGGGCGTCCAACCCAAAGAAGCTGAAACGCTGACCCAAGAACACATCCAAGAACAGACACAGGAGACAGAACCATGGCCCGCACCGCAACCTTCGACACCACCAAGGGCGTTATCGTCGCCCAGCTCGCTGAGGACGACGCGCCTGTTACGACCGCGAACTTCATCGGACTCGCCGAAAAAGGATTCTACGACGGCCTGACGTTCCACCGCTACGCCCCCGGCTTCGTCATCCAGGGCGGAGACCCCAACGGCAATGGGTCCGGCGGGTCCGGCAAGAACATCAAGGGCGAATTCCCCGACAATGGCGTCGCTAATCCTGGGCGCCACGACGGCGCAGGTGTCCTCGCCATGGCCCGCTCCGGTCAGCCCGATAGCGCCTCCTCCCAGTTCTATTTCACCCTTGCTGCCGCTCCCCACCTCGACAGCGGCTACGCCGTCTTCGGCCGTGTCACGTCGGGCCTTGACGCCGTGCTGGCCCTGCGCGAAGGCGACCGTATGAACAAGGTCACCATCGGCTGAGTTTCGCCGGGAAAAAGCGTGGCGGGGATCACATTGTAACCCGGGATCAATAATCAGACGGGAATCCAGGGTGCCATCCTGGTATAGTTCCTTGTAAGTGCTGGGAGTGACGTGTTTCGTCCGCCAGCCCTGCCCGCGCTTCGTCGCGCGGGACGACATAAGGAGGAAAATGCAATGGTTCTTTCGCGCAAAAAGATGGCGCTGGTGCTCGGAGCACTCGCCATCACACCCGCTGTGGTCTTCACCATCGCGACCAAGACCCGTGGGTCCGACCACGCCGACACGCCGACGATCGCCAAGATGCCCGGCGCGGACCTGACGGACGTGTTCGTCTTCCCCAGCCCGACCAACCCGAACAATGTGGTCCTGGTGATGGACGTCCACCCCCTGATCCCCTCGGGCATGTCGGCAGGCGTCTCGTTCGACCCCGACGTGCTTTACCAGTTCAAGATAGACAACGTGGGCGACAACGTCGAGCATCTAGTCATCCAGATGAAGGCCACTGGCACCGGCCCGAACCAGACCATCGCCGTCGCTGGTCCGCTGGCCCCGACCATGACCGGGACGTCGTCGGTCCTTCTGGCCCAGAACGGTCTGACCACGGGCACCATCAACCAGACCTTCTCGCCCCAGACCGGCATCAAAGTGTTCGCCGGCGCGCGCGAAGA
>JANOOM010000359.1:0-4689 GCA_031421335.1 Armatimonadota bacterium | reverse complement strand
AGGGGGCATTGTGCAGGACCAGAATCCGGGCGCGTGGGCCGAAGTGGCGGCGCACGGCGCGGTAGGCGGGGATGGAAACGAGGGTGTCGCCGAGTGAACCGATCTGGTACACGAGCACCACGGGGGGCTTGCCCTCTTTGTTGTCTGTGGTCATGCTATCTCCTCAGTGCAATCGAAGCCCGGTAGCAGTATACCACACGTCAGGGGCGCGCGTTAGACGCGCGTTAGATTAGGGGCGGGCGTTGAAGGACTGCTGGAGGATGCGTAGCTCGCGCTTCAGCCGGGTCGTCTCGAGCTGCGCCATCACCAGGCGGCCTAGCGATCGCAGTGACTCGCGCTGCTCAGGGGTAAGTATGCGCGGGACACAGTCCACGACGCAGAGCGTGCCCAGGGCATAGCCGTCCGGGGTGAGCAGGGGTGTGCCGGCGTAGAAGCGGATGAACGGTGCCCCCGTTACCATTACGTTGCGTGCGAACCGGGCGTCCGTCCGGGCGTCCTCGACGATCAGCGTTTCCGGCCCGACCAGGGCGTGAGCGCAGAAAGACGCCTCACGCGAGGTCTCGCAGGCCTCGACGCCGTTCTGCGAGAGGAACCACTGGCGGTTAGCATCAATCAGGGTGATGAGGGAGATGGGCGTCTTGCAGATGAAGGCGGCCAGCCGCGAGATGTCGTCGAAGACGACCGCGCGCAGCAGCCCGAATGGGCCGTAGCGCCGGAGTGCTTCCAGCCGCTCCTGCTCTTCCGGGGGCAGGCGTGCCGCAGCGTCCATGCCGCCAATTATCAAGTCGCAGTCCTGGTCCACAAAGAACGTCCCATCATATTTGCTGTTTTCCCTCTGTGCATAATTCATGCCAAAGAGCACGGGGGGAAGAGGCAGGCCCAAGAATCCCGCCGCGTCAACGGCAGGGAAGATGTTCCCGATCACGGCATTGCGTGCCCTTAACAATAATTTAACACAAGCTTAACGTCCCCTTAACGTGTTTCTTCTTCCCGGCTGAGTATCCTATGAGTAGCTTTGTCGAGAAGGAAGTCACGCCCAAATGCAACAAACACAGCACCGCCGGGGGTTCACACTCATTGAACTGCTCGTCGTCATAGCCATCATCGCGATTCTCGCCGCCATCCTGTTTCCGGTCTTCCAGAAGGTCCGCGAGAACGCCCGGCGCACGGCTTGCGCGAGCAATCTCCGTCAGATCGGCTTGGCCTACCTCCAATATAACCAGGACTATGATGAACTGACGCCTATTAACAATCATGTTAAGATTGCGGGAGCAGGCATCGGTGGCCCCACCAACCCGAGTGGGACGTTGGATCAGGACTATTATGTCATCCTTCAGCCCTTCGTCAAAAACGTCGGCGTTTTCTACTGCCCTGATCGCAATGAGTGGCCGCTGAAAAAGAACGGAAGACCGCAGTGCGAGGACGGCATCAATCCCGTTTCCATGTGTCTGGGCTATGGCTACGATCAGGGCTGGGTGAGCGACGGAGGTTACGGACTGGTCGGACCGGATCAACCGGACCCAAACGGCAAGACCGGCTCTTACAGACCGGGACGCAGCATAGCCTCAATCGTCTCCCCCGCGGACTGCGTCGCGTTCGGCGACACAAACGACACGCCGAGCTATTCGGTGACCTCGGACAACATCCTCAGTACATTGGGCAATAATCCGAGTACAAAATCTCTGCGCCATGACGGGCGGTACAACATGTGCTTCGTAGATGGACACGTCAAATCCATGGTATTCGAGGCGGGCAAGTCAAACGGACACGTCGTTGGTGTCCCCGTCAACAAGACTGATGGATTGAAGTTCTGCTTCGACCCGAACTTCCAGGGAAGCTACGCGGCAGGCGGCAACAGCATCGGCGACTACCCTCTGAGCGCGGACAATGAGACTTGCACCGCCGCCGTGGATGATGTCTATTCGCACTTCACCATCAACCCCTAACAGATCCCGCCGCACCTGCGGCAGAACCACGTCCGGCTTCAGTAAGCGCTTGGGCCGGGCGTACCAACTTTCAGCAACAGCATCACGGAGTAGTACGAATGAACCTGACGAAGATCGCCGCCGCTGCGGCCCTGCTATCCGCCCTCGCTGCCGCGCCCACGTCGGCCGCCGACAAGCCCCTGCTGACCCCGCAAGTCCCCATCGCCGTGCCGGGCGGGCCGGGCGGTTGGGACTGGATGCTGGTGGATGCGCCCCGCCACCGCCTGCTGGCCTCGCACCCCGGCACCAAGACCCTGGCCGTGCTGGACCTCAAGACCAACGCGCTGACGCAGGTGCCGACCGGCGTCGCCATCAACGGCATCGCTGTGGACGAGGCCGACAACAAGCTGTTCACGGCGGGCAGCGGCGAGAAGCTGGTCGTCTTCGACAACACCTCCCTGGCGAAGACCGGCGAGGTGTCCCTCTCCGGACCGGGCGACGACATCGTCCTGGACCCCAAGACCGACACCCTCTACATCTGCCACGACGATGGGGCCGAAGACTGGGTCGTCAACGCCAAGACGAATGCCGTCACCGGCTCCATCGCCATCGCGGGGGCGCCCGAATACGTCGCTTATGACCCCAAGAGCGACCGGCTCTATCAGAATATCAAGCCCGCGAATGTCACCCAGGTCATCAACCCCACCACCGGGACCGTCGAGGCGAGCTGGCCGACCGCGCCCATGACTTCCCCGCATGGCCTGGCCGTTGACGCCAAGACCGGCCACGTCTTCGCGGCGGGCAAGGGCATGGTCGTCATGCTCGATCAGAAGACCGGTAAGGTGCTGGGGTCAACCGCCATCGCGCCCGGCTATGTGGACCAGATTGCTTTCGATGCGGGCACTCAGCGCCTTTACTGCGCCTGCGGCGACGCCGGGGCCGTCTCCGTGGTCGCCGAGACCGATGCGGGCCTTTCGCTGCTCGGCACCGTCCCCACGCACCCCAAGTCGCACACCCTCGCTGTGGACCCGGCCACGCACGCGGTCTGGGTCTCCTACACCGACACTTCCGGCAGCTACCTCCAGAAATACACGGCACGCTAACGCTTATGACAGAACTTACACGGCGCCAATTCCTGCACTCTGCTGGGGGCGTGACCTTCCTGCTCCTGGTTCCCGTTGGGCGCGGCCTGTTCGCCGCGCCCCCCGGCGCGGGCGGCTCGCTGCCCCGCTTCACGGCCTTGCCCTACGTCCAGCCCGGCCCATCCTCCCGTCTTGTCGCCGGGCAGGAGGTGGCCGTCATCGCCTGGCAGACTGAGGGGACGCCGGCCGACTTCGCCCTGGACTACGGGCCGACCTCGGCGTATGGCAAGACGGTCGCGCCGGCCCGCACCCAGCGCACCCACGAGGACGGCACGGTCCGCCTGGGCTATGCCGCCACTTTGACTGGGCTGACACTGAGCCGCAAGTGCTTCTACCGCCTGCGCGGCGGCGGGCGGACCGTTGCCGAAGGCTTCTTCACAACCCGCAAGACGCGCGGACAGCGCACCCGGTTCGTCGCGTTCGGCGACAACGCTTACGGTGATCCCGGCGAGAAAGCGGTCGCCTACCAAGCGTATCAGGCCCAGCCCGACTTCCTCATGAACACCGGCGATAACGTCTACGAGCACGGCCGGGACAGCGAGTATGAGCAGTATTTCCACCCGATCTACAACGCCGACAAGCCCGACCCGGCCGTCGGTGCCCCCCTGCTGCGCTCGGTCCCGTTCTACTCGGTGCTTGCGAACCATGACGTCCCCCACAAGGGAACCGGCCACATCCCCGCCGCCGACTTCGACGAAGCCCGCGACTCTTTGGCCTATTACACCGTCCTGCACCTGCCCCGTAACGGACCCGCCGCCCCTAGCCCCACGCCCCTGCTCGGGGCCGCGCCCCTACTGACGGAGTTCAAGAAGGCAGCCGGTGCGCGCTTCCCGGACATGGCGAACTACTCGTTCGACTACGGCGATGCCCACTTCCTGTGCCTAGACTCGAACGTCTACGTTGACCCGACCCTGCCCGCCTTGCAGCACTTCATCGAGACGGACCTCGCCGGTACGGACGCCCTCTGGAAGTTCGTCGTCTACCACCACCCCGCCTTCAACGTCGGCGATAAGCACTACTCGGAGCAGCACATGCGCGCCCTGTCGCCTCTCTTCGAACTGCACGGCGTTGACTTCTGCCTGCACGGCCACGAACACGTCTACCAGCGCACCATGCCCCTGCGCTTCAAACCCACTGACGCCACCGAGGCGACCCCAGACCACGGTGCCCAGCGGCTCATCCCCGGCGTCTTCACCGTGGACCGCGTCTTCGACGGCAAATCGGCGACCCGCCCTGACGGCATCCTCTACATTACGACGGGCGCGGGCGGTAAGGAGCTGTACGACCCCGACCAGGACGAGAACCCCACCAAGTGGCTCCACCCCGAGGATAACAACGTCGCTTATAACGCCTCCTTCCACTCCGCCGCCCACTCCTTGACCGTTTTCGACCTCGACGGCCCGACCCTCACCATGACGCAGGTAGACGAGACCGGCAAGGAGATAGACCGCATTGTCGTAACCAAAGCCGCCAAGGCGTGAGACAGGCCGGACGCACAAACGGGGCGCCTCTCCAAGAGGCGCCCCGTTTGTCATGTACTTGTGCGTGAAGTTGTGTTCGGCTGAGAAGAAAACCACCTGGGGGGGACTCGAACCCACGACCTAGAATTTAGAAGATTCTTG
>JANOOM010000358.1:0-3452 GCA_031421335.1 Armatimonadota bacterium | reverse complement strand
GCCGGGCCGCCGGGCCGAGTTCGACCGGCTGGTCGAGCGCTATCACAAGCAGGCGTACAACATCGCGTACCGCATGACGGGTAACCACGCCGACGCCGAGGACTTGACGCAGGAAGCATTCGTGCGCGCCTTTCGGTTCTTCGGCAACTACCGCCGGGACTGGCCGTTCGACAACTGGCTGTACAAGATCATGTCCAACCTGTTCGTGGACGACTTGCGGCGGCGCCCCAAGGCGCACCTCCAGTCGCTGGACCAGCCGCTGGATTTGAGCGGCGGAGGCGATGTCTATTTGGAGATCCCGGATGCCGCGTCGAACCCGGAGCGCATGGTCATGTCGCACGAGCTGGACGAGCACATCCAGCGCGCCTTGAACGGCCTGCCGAACGATTTCCGCATGACAGTGGTGCTGGCCGACATCGAAGGGATGTCTTACGAGGAGATCAGCGTCGCCATGTCCTGCTCGCTTGGGACTGTGCGCTCGCGTCTGCACCGAGGGCGTAAGCTGTTGCGGGCCAAAATCGCGGCCTTCGAGCGCGACGGGCTGATGCCCGCCGGGCGCGCACAGCGCTCTCCCGGATCTTAATTTAATTCTAATCACGCAGGAGTGTGCCGCGACTTGAACTGCCACCGCGCCCGACAACTCATTTCACCCTATCTTGACCAGCGGCTCACCGGGCGCGAGATGCTCGCCTTGCAGCAGCACTTCGACGAGTGTGCGACCTGCGAGTGCGAGCGGCATTCGATCCGCCAGGTCAAGATGCTGCTGCGCGCCCTGCACGAGCCGCGCCCGCGCGCTGACCTTCCCGGCGCGCTCTCGGCACGGCTGTCCGCCCCGGAGCAGCCGCTGTGGCGGGCCGTGTCTTTGACCGCCCTGCCGGCCTGGGGCGCCCGCCCGCAGCGCGGGCGGCGGCTGGCGACTGCGATGGCCCTCTCCTGCGTGACCGTCTTCTCCTTCGCGGCGGCCTGCTTTGCTCCGGCCCCTTCGAGTGGCGCGCTGTCCTCTTCCGCGTTCCTGCCGCTGGAGGGGCCGCCCGCCGAGCGCCCGATGTCGGTGAGCGAGGCGAGTCTGGTGCCGCTGTCGGACGTGCCGCGCCCCGAGTTCCTCAGCCTGACGGGGGCCGATACGCGGCACGGGCGGGCATTCACTGCCCAGTATGAGGCCCAGCCGGACCTGCGTTTGTCGCCCTTACTGGAGGCCGGCGGAGCGGTCCCCGACTATATGCGTGACTACTCGCCGGGGCAGGTCACGTTCGCCGGCTACCAGACCCATTAGCCCTCACCTCAGTTCCTGCACCCTCTTTTACGGACGCTCTTTAGGAAGAAGCCCTGCCATGACCGCGCCCCACCCGCGCCTCCGCCGCATCTCCCTTTTTCTGCCGCTGCTGGCCCTGCCCGCGTTCTCCGGCCTGGCCCACGCCGCGCCGGGGGCGACGGCGGGGACGATCCCTAGCCCACCCACCACGGCCGCGCAGAAGTCCATGCTGACGCAGATGCAGGACGCCTTCACCAACATCGCACAGACGGTCGAGCCGACCGTCGTCAACATCAAAGCGGAGCGCCTGCGCGGCGCGGACACGGCGGACGATGGGGGCACCCCGCCGCCCACGCGCCGTCGCGGGGGGAGCGCGCCCGGCCTGCCATTCCCCACCCCGCGCCGATCGGAGGCGACTGGGTCGGGGGTCATCGTGCGCGCGGACGGCTACATCCTGACCAACGACCACGTGGTGGAGGGGGCGAGCGGGCAGATGGTAACCGTGACCCTTTCCGACGGGCGCGAGTTCCAGGGGAAGGTCTACGCGGACTTCAAGAGCGACCTCGCTGTGGTCAAGATCGATCCGGGCGCGACGCCGCTACCGGCGGCGGGCTTCGCCGACTCGGGCGCGGTACGGCCGGGCCAGTGGGCGGTCGCCATCGGCAGCCCGTTCGACTTGCAGAACACGATGACGGTGGGGGTCATCAGCGCGGTGGGTCGTCACCAGAGCATCGGGAGCGAGTCGTCGGCGCGGTACTACCCAGACCTGATCCAGACGGACGCCGCCATCAATCCCGGCAATTCCGGCGGGCCGCTGTTCAATATTGATGGCAAGGTCGTCGGCATCAACGTCGCCATAGAATCGCCGGTCGAGGGCAGCGCGGGCGTCGGCTTCGCCATCCCGAGCGGCATCGCGCAGACAGTGATGAACTCCCTGATCCAGTCTGGCAAGGTGACGCGCGGTTATCTGGGTGTCCAGCCGGAAGACCTCTCGCCGGCCATGCAGGCGCAGTACGGCCAGAAAGAGGGCGCGTTCATCCGCGACATCACCCTGGACAGCCCGGCGGGCAAGGCGGGCTTGCAGGCCGCCGACATCGTCACCTCCTACGATGGCCGGCCCGTCCAGACGGAGGTCGGGCTGCGCGGGCTGATCAGCGAGACCCCGCCGCATCGGACGGTCGCCATCGCCTACGTCCGCGACGGCCGGGCGGGCACGACCTTGGTGACGCTCGGCACCGCCCCCGTCCTGCCCGACGAGGTGGCGCCCGCCGCCACTCCCATCCGGCCCGCCGTGCCGGCGGCCGTGGTCCTGGGCCTGAAAGTGCGCGACCTGACCGCGACCGACCGCGTTTCTTTGAGCCTGCCGCCGACCACGTCCGGCGTCGTCATCACGGGCATTGATGCGGGCAGCCCTACCGAGACGGCCTTCCTGACGGCGGGCCTTGCTCCGACCGGCGCCGTGCTCCAGAAGATCGGGCATCAGGCCGTCACGAGTCGGGCGGACTACGCCCGCGCCGCCGCCGCGCTCTCGTCGGGGTCAGGAGCGACGTTGGTCCTGCTCACTACCGACAGCGTCCATGTCCATCAGATTGCGCTGGCCGTGCGCCTGTAATCTCGGGGGATCGGCGCGGAGAAATGTGAGAATCGCCCGCCTTTGCCCTTGACAACAGGGGCGGGGGCGGGTATACTCCTACTCGTAACGCAGACGACAGCGAAGACAACGACGCGGGGTGGAGCAGTCCGGTAGCTCGTCGGGCTCATAACCCGAAGGTCGTAGGTTCAAGTCCTACCCCCGCTCCCATTCGAGACTTTAACTCAAACCTGTTAGAGTAGGAAATTAGAGAGTGTGATTTTGGAAGCAATTCCAGCGTCACATTCTCTTTTTCTGTTATCTCTACACTCTGCACGAAGCTGCCGAGCAAATCCGCCCGCACTTCCCTCCTACCCAACTCTGATTAATGAGCGCGGCATCACGGGCGCTGTCTGCGTTCATTTGGGCAGCGATCTCTACATAGGTCAGCCCTTTCAGACGGAGACGAACGGCTTGTGCTTCTACAGGCTCTAGCTTGGCTACTTCTTCAAGGAGAGAGTTTAGCTCCGCCTCCGTGACACCCACTGGCATACTGGCTTTACGCGGACCTAGAAGTATACCTAGCCTGCTCAGGGCAATCTAGCGATCTTGTTGCCTTGAACGCAATCC
>JANOOM010000357.1:0-2134 GCA_031421335.1 Armatimonadota bacterium | reverse complement strand
ACGTCCGCACCGAGGATATCGCGGGGGTCGGCGCGGATCTGCCCGGCGTCGCCTTTCTGATGCCCGATTATGGCCCGCAAGGCGGCGACTCGTACTCGCACTTCACTTACACCCTGCCGACGGGCCAGCCGGTCTTCCGGGCGGTCTCCTACGGGCCGGGGGCGCAGAAGCTGGCCGACCAAGTGCGTGGGAGCGTCGGGGCGACCCGCCCGGCCTTCGTCAACGCCTTCATCTGGAACTGGGGGTCCAAGCTCTCCGACCTCCGGGACATGCTGGCAAATCTGGGGCCGGGGTACGTCGCCGTCACGCCGTCGCAGCTCGACGCGCTGTACCGGCAGGCGCACGCCTTGAAGCCGGCGCAGGCGGCGGCGCGCTGACGCGGGCTGATGCGGGCTGACGCGGGCTGACGCGGGCTGACGCGGGCTTAGGAGGGGAAAGAAGGGCGCGATGAATCGCGCCCCTACATGGATAGGAGAATACAGACAGGATCTATGCTCAACCGCGGAGCGGTTTTCGTCTTTCAATAGGCCGGCATTTCCAGTGCTGGTTTTGAGACTTTCCGCCTTCTCCCGCTCTTCACTTATGCACCCTCAACGGGCCGCCCTTCCAGGGCGGGCTGCGTGGTCGGGCCGAACGAGACGTTCTGGCGCTGCTCGAACCGCACCCCGCCCTCTAGGAAGTGCGCCGTGAGCACCAGCGCGTAGGGGGTCTGGTAGAAGTAGGCCGTCAGGACGTAGGTGTCCTCGGCCATCCACTTCCCCCACGCGGCGACTGGCTGAGACTCCCCCTCGCGCAGTGTCGTCGTGCCGCGCCGCCATCCGCCCGCGCCGGCCTCGATGCGGTGCTCGCCTCGTTCGTCGCGCACGGTCACGGTCGCGCCGTTTCCGTCGAAGTCCCAGCGGGCGGTTGCGGTCTTTTGCTCGTTGCCGTCGCCAACGGCGAAGGCGAACAACTTGCCCGAAACGGCGGCGGCCGTCGGCGATGATACCGGCCCGTCCGGCGTGGGCATGGATAGGCCGGCCAGCCGCGCCTGGAGCTGTTTCGCCCCTGCCGGGTCGTCCGGCAGCGCGTCCCGCCCCATGGCGGGCAGCAGATGATCCCAGATCAGGTTCAGCACGCCGCCCAAGTCACTCGTGCCGGCCGTGATCGCCACGACGGCATCTTGCTCCGGCAGGACGACGCAGAGCTGGCCAAACGCCCCGTCGCCCCGGTAGGCGTTATGGCGGCAGCGCCAGAACTGGAAGCCGTAGCCGACGCCCCAGTCGCTGTTCGGGTCGTTCCCGTTCTCCACCTGCTTCGAGGTCGCCTCGGCCACCCAGGCGGCGGAAAGCAGGCGGTTCCCTTGCCAGACGCCTTTTTGGAGATAAAGCAGGCCGAACCGGGCGATGTCTTCGGTGGTGATGTTCAGGCCCCAGCCGCCGACGCTGACGCCCTGCGGGCTGCTCTCCCAGGTGGGGTTCTGAATGCCGAGCGGCCCGAAGAGGCGCGGCCCCAGATAGTCCAGGATAGTCTGCCCGGTCTTCTTCTGCACGATCGCCGAGACCATGTAGGTGGCCCCGCTGTTGTAAACGAAGTGTGTGCCGGGTGTGTGTTCCACGGGCTGTGCCAGGAAGGCTTTGGCCCAGTCGTCATTCTCGCGCATCCCCCCGGTCGTGTCCTTGTCGTGGCCTGTGGACATGGACAGCAGGTGGCGTAGGCGCATGGCGGCGAGGTTCGGGCCGATCTCGGCGGGCGCCTCATCCGGGAAGAAGGACAGGACGGTGTCGTCGAGCGACAGCAGGCCCTCGGCGGCGGCGAGGCCGGCCGCCGTCGAGGTGAAGCTCTTGGAGAGCGAATACAGCATGTGCGGGTCTGATGGCCCGTAGGGGTCCCACCAGCCCTCGGCGACGACGTGACCGTGCCGCAGGAGCATCAGGCTGTGGACGCCCAAGTCCTTGCGCTCGGCCTCGTCGGCGAAGAGCAGCACGGCGGACGTAGGAATGCCCTGCGCCTCGGGGGTGGAGCGCGGCAGGGCCTTGTCGGTCGCCCCGTCGGGGCGAGTGGTTGGTTCGGTTGTCATCGGTTGTTCCTCGGAGCATCATTAGGCGGGGAAAGCCGAGAATCCTTGCGGGCGGTTGAAACCGCGCCAACAAAA
>JANOOM010000356.1:0-5558 GCA_031421335.1 Armatimonadota bacterium | reverse complement strand
GAAGCGGGAGGGTGGGGTGAGAAGGTTGTTGGGAGGTGGGGCGGGATGATTGGTTGGTGGGCTGGTTAAGGGGGGCGGCACGTCCCCGGCGGCGCCAGGCAAGTCACGGCCTGCACAGCCCTGGCTCGTCGCCCGCCCCCTCTTAACCCTCTCACCCCACAATCATCCCATAAAACCTTCCAACCACCTTCTCACCCGACCCTCCCGCTTCGGGAGGGTCGGCGCGCAGCGCCGGGGTGGGTTCACAGCCGCACCGCCAGCACATACACGTCGGTCGTTTCGGCGCTCAGGACGTGCGTCGTCACCAGGCGGCTGCCCGGCCCGTGGCCGCCGAACGACTCCAGCGTCCTTCCGTTACGCGCCAAATAGACGTGGCCGACTGGGTGGAAGCCGTTCGCCCGGATGAAGGCGATCCGGGTCAGGCCGTCGCAGAGGCGGCAGCCGGCGAAGTCGCTGCGCTTCAGGCCCGCAGCGGCGCACCAGTCGTTCTGGACGACCGACCCATCGGGCATGGTGACGCGGCCCTCGGTGGCGACGCAGACGGCCGCCCGCACCCAGCCGGAGCAGTCAATGGCGTGGTAGTCGGGCGGGACGGCCTCCAGATCGTGCGCCTTGGCACCCAGCTCGTAGCCGACCCCTTGGGCGAGGCACGTCCCCAGATAGCGCGACAAGCGCTCGGGGTCCAGGGGCAGCGAGTACCACGGGTAGCCCTCCGTCGGGGCCAGCAGGGCGAAGTGGTCGGAAGAAGTGCTGGGGTGGTCAAGTGTCGTGGCGGTCATGGTCGTGAGTCCTTTCTTGTGTCGTCTAGGTCGTCTAATCGCAGAGTGCGAGGATCAAAAGCGGCAAGTCGCCCAGGCGGAAGACATGCGTCTTGCGGACGGTCCACAGGCGGCCGTCGCGGAAGAAGATGTCGCCGGCCAGCGGCGGGTCGGGCTGGGCGCCGTCGGCGTAGAGGACCAGAGCGGGCCGCAGCAGGCCCACCGCCTCGTTGGAGTCGAAGTAGGTGCCGGACGTCTGGCCGTCCATCGGGGCGAACAGGCCGACGGCAGGTCGGTTGCGGCTCGCCCGGATCAGGGTGAACAGCTCGCCGGTCCGGGCGAACAGGGCCGAGACGCGCCGCCCGTGGGCGGCGTCGGCGGAAAGCGGAAGGCTCATCAGGCGGCCTCCTCGCTGGACAGGTCGCTGAACGGGTCGTCGTCAAGTGCATCAAACGGCCGGTCAAAGACGGGAAAGCGGCGCGTGCGGATCAGGGTCGTCTGCGCCAGCAGGGGGACGCGGGAGGAGTCATCGGGCGCCCCGACGGGCGCGCTCAGGACGGCGTCCGGGGCGACGCTCCGGGCAGCCCGCTCGAACGGCGCGAGCCGCTTAAGTCCCAAGGCGGCCAGCCGCTCCCCGACCTGCGCGGGGGCGTCAGTGCGCGAGGCGCTGACGGACAAAGGGCCGAGGTGGAAGTCGTCCCCCGCACCCAAGGCGCGCCCCTGCCGGCGCAGCCACTCGCCGGCCAGCGCCTCGGCGATGCCCAGCACGAGGGTAGCCCGCAGGCCCGCGCTGGCGGCGGGGGCGGTCGCCGCGCTCAGAATGGCCGGGTCGAGCGCGTACTCCAGGACGGGCTGCTGGGCGGCCAGCAGCTCGTCGAAGTCGGCATCGTGGGAGGTGTCAGCGTCGTCAAGGGCGCACAAGCGCTTGAGGTCGGCGCGCGCTACGGGCAGCGAGGACATGAGAAGCGCTCCTGTTCTGAAAGAGGGGAGGGGGACGCGATGCGCCCCCCTCCCGCCCTAAGCGTGCGACCCGAAGGCCGCGCGCCAGTCGCCGAACCCGGCGTTGTACCGAGCGCGCACCCCGTACAGGAACTGGTCGCGCAGAAATCCGTTCTCCGAACTGCCTTCGAGCGACCCGAACTCGAACTCCTTCCGCATCTGCAAGACGATCGCGCGGACGACCCGCGCGGTGTCCAGCAGGAACCAGTCCGTGGGCGACGCCAGATACGGGGTCGGCAGCAGCGTTAGAATCCCGCGCAGGGGGTTCGCGGCCAGATCCTGCGAGGCGGACGAGAGCGGGTCCGGGTACAGGGCCGAGGTCAGCAGCACGGTCGCCTCCCAGTACAGCTCCGGCGGCACGACCAGGACGTTCGGCGTGGTCCCGGCCGGCCGGCCCTGGTCGTCGGTGAAGCGCATCATCGCTGTGATCGCGCTTTGGAGGGAAGCGGCTGAAAGGGCATCCGTGCCGCGGTTGGACTGGGCCGCCCCCTGGTTGTGGGTGCCGAAGAACGGGACGCCGTCATAGCCGGGCGCGGCGAAGCCGGTCGCCAGAAGCCCGAAGACGATCGAGTCGAGGTGGGACTTGGCGACGCGCGCCATCTGCCGGATTCGCAGGGCGATCTGCCCGTACTGGTCGTCCTCCAGGGCGGCCCGGTCCACGCTCAGGGTGCTTTCCCACGTCTTGTTCTGGATGGCGTAGGAGTACGGCTTGGGGTCGCCCGGCTGCCGCTCGTCGCGGAACTCGCGCATTCCGGGCAGCGCGCCCAGCCACGCATACTGCTCTGTGTCCCGTTCGGACGGGATGATCGTCGCCACTTTGTCCCACTGGGCGGGCGATTCGCCGAAGGTTTGGAAGAAGGCGGTCTTCAGCCCGGCCGTCAGAAGCTCGGGGATGTCGGATTTCACCAGGGTCATCGTCGTGTGTCCTTTCGTGTCGTGTCATGTCAGTTAAGCGCTGTGAATGGTCGCCAGGACCTCGTCCACTTTGCGCTCGATAGCATTGATCTGAGTCTGCTGCCCAGGCGACCGAAACAGCGCCTTCGCGATGAAAAGCAGCAGATGGGCGGCGACGCCCGCCGCGATCGCGGTCTGCGGGTCAAAGTGCATTGCCGTTGCCTCCATTTTCGTCCTTCTGAGTCCGCGCCTGCTCTTCACGCAGCAGGGCGGCGACGCGGGCGGGGTCCACGCCAAGACGCTTCGATAGGAACATATGTTCGTCGTGTGTGAACCCGTGCGCGGCCCGCCAGTCCCCACCGGCCGCTTCCCCGAAGGAGACGACGGGCGGCTGCGCTTCCAGGAAGCGGCGGAAGACCAGCGCGACCGGCTCCCCGCCCTCCCCACCGCCTTCGGAGAGCGTCACGACAGCCTCCGCGCCCGCCGCCAGCAGGGCACGGGCGGCGGGTTCGGAAGCGGGCACGAGGCGCCCCTGCGCCTTGAAGGCGGCGATCTGCGTTTCCACGTCCCGGCGCGTCAGTTCGGCCTTCAGCCGCACGACCTCGGAGGCCCCTCTCCCGCTTGCGGCTCCTCGTAGGAGCGGAGCAGGGTCAAGGCAGGGGCCAGGGGTGGGGGTGCTCGCTCCCATCAGCACCGCCCCCGCGATGCGCGGCTTCAGCACCAGCGAGACTTCCCGCAAGAGAAGCGGGTCGCGCTGAAGCCCGACAGAGAGCTTCGCCGCCCCACGCCGCCGCAGAAAGGCGGCCAGGTCGTCGGGGAAGGCCAATGTCCCCAGCAAAGCGCTCCCCTCACGCCAGACGCGCTTGACGTGCCCCAGCGGGTCCAAGGGCGAGTCCACATGCTCCACCTTGACGGGGACGCCCTCGGAGAAGCGCGTGACGATAGCGTCCAAGTCATCTTCGGTCAAGTGCAGGCCCTTGTCGGGGTAGTCGCCGGCTTCCAGCAGCCGGGCCGCCCGCTCGGTGCGGCGCTCTTCTTCGGCCCCTTCCTCGGAGAACATAAGCGCGACAGGCGCTTCCAGAGTGATTTCGGTTCCTTCGGTCATCGTATCGGTCATGGCCGGTCTCCTTTCTTGCCGGGGTGGGTTACCCCGCCTTGGTATCAATCCGCACCTGCACATGGGCGCCGTCTGCGATACCCACGACCACGCCGCAGGCGAGGTTGTCTGCCGTGGGCGCGGTCGCCACGGTGGCGTCGTCCACGACAAGGGCCGTCTTGCCGACGTCCGCCTGCACGGCCCCCGCCTTCGCCAGCGTGAACACGCCGGTCTTCAGCACGCGCACGGTCTTGGCCCCTGGTGTACCCGCTGTGTTGTCTGTCTCCTCGTAGGCCACGCCCGCGAAGACCAGGCCCGGTGCGTCCCCGGCGGGCTGGACCAGGCCTGTCGCCGCCACAGCCAGCAGGGCGCTCTTGAAGACGTGCGCGCCCGCCCCCAGCGGATAGGCCACCAGGGCGCCATCCTTGCGGCGAGCGTCATACGAAGCGGAAAGTGCGGTCATCGTCGTTCTCCTTCTCCCAATAATCCAGAATTACAGAAAAGCAAGGTCCCCGACCCATGACCTGGATGGCTTTGGGATTGCCACAGATCGGGGATGAAACTAGTATACTCTTGTTTTTCGGTCGTGTCAAGTGTTTACTGCAAACTTGTCTACTATTTTTTGGAAAATGATGGAAGTTGGGATTCCTGCCGACAATAACAGAGTGGCAGCGCGGAACTAGCCTGTGAAAATCCTGCAAGCCCGTGGAATAATCCTGAGCCTACGGAAAAAGCAGAAGATCGTTTTCATGCCCCATTCTAAAGGCCGCGCCCTTCCATGGGGCCTCGGCCCGAGTTCTCTGGGGCTTTTTCCTCGTCATCGGCAACCATTACAAGGCGCCGTCCTCGGCGGACGTCTTCGCCCTTTCTCACTCCGGCGCCTACGCGCTGGCGGGCAACGCTTACTCCGGCCTGGACTTTCCCGGGACGGGCTACACCGGGCTGACCCTCAGCACGACGCAGGTCCTCCGAAGCCTGTACGTCGGCTTCGACGACAACGGCGGCGGCTCCAACGACGCCGACGTGCTGACCGTCACCGCCTTTGGAACAGGCGGCAACCTGGCCCATGACACGGTCACCCTGAGCGGCCCGGCCCTGTCTCTGGTGGACACCTCGGGCCTCTTCGGCGGCCTGACCGGCGTGATCGGCTACCGCTTCGAGACCACAGCCTCGAACGACCTGTATGCCGCGAGTGGGCAGGCGTACCTGGTCGCCGACGATCTGCGCTTCGGCGCCCCTGTGCCGGAAGCGTCTGGGGCGGCCTCCCTCGGCGTGCTGATCGCCCTCGGGCTGGGCGGCCTGACCCTGGCGGCCCGCCGGAAAAGGAGGGCATAGCGGCCTTTAGCGGGGGTGCCGCTCCGAACCCCTCCCCCCATCACGCGCACAGAACCCAAGGACGTCAGAGGAACCTACCATGTCTACCCCTCTTGCCTCGCTTTCTTCGCTCGGCTCCCGCCTCCTGGCCGGGGTCGGCACGCTCGCCCTGCTGGCCGCCGTCGGCCTTTTTTCCTCCCGCCCCGCCCGCACGGCCGGCGGCCCCGTCCCGGTCACGGTCGCCAACGCGCCTCTTGCCGTCACCGCCGCCGACAACCCGGCCAAGCAGCCCTTCCAAGCGTTCGTCCCCGTCTATCTCCCGAACGGGCAGAACAGTGCGACCGGACTGACCATCCCGGTCCCCGCCGGCAAGCGCCTCGTCATCCAGATGGTCTCCGTGTGGCGCAGCGGAACTCTCGCCCCCGGTGAGGGTGTCCGCGCCTACGTCGGCTGCACGGTGAAGAGCAACCTGATTTTCTACCCCCTGCCTTTCGTCC
>JANOOM010000355.1:0-2086 GCA_031421335.1 Armatimonadota bacterium | reverse complement strand
GACCGGTGACGCCCAGGATGTCACCGACCGCGTGGAGGCCGGGGAAAAGGCGCGCGCCCGCGAAGACCACTTGCAGGCGCTGGCCGACAACGTGCCCGTGCTGATCGCCCGCATGGACACCCAGTGCCGGTACGTCTTCGCCAATCGTGCTTACGAGGACCTGCTGGGGGTGCCGATCGCCTCGGTGCTCGGCAGGACGATGGTCGAGGTGCTCGGCGTGGCCGCTTACGAGACGATCCGCCCCTATGTGGACAAAGCCCTGGCCGGCGAGTCGGTGGAATACGATGCGGCGATCCCCTACCCGACCGGCGTGCGTCACATGCACGGCGCCTACACGCCGGAGCGCGGCCCGGATGGCGCGGTAACCGGATGCCTGGCTTCCGTCATGGACATCACCGCCCGCCGGGAGGCCGAAGAAGCGACCCGGCGGCTGGCCCTGATCGTCGAAAACTCGCACGACGCCATCATCAGCACGGACCTCGACTGCATGATCCTCTCCTGGAACCAGGGTGCCGAGCGGCTTTACGGGTGGACGGCCGCGGAGGCCATCGGGCGCAGCCTCGAGTTCACGCTCCCGCCGGAGCAGCCTTTGAAAGAAGCGCGCGCCCTGCTCGCCGGCCTGGAGGACGCGGACGGTGTCTGCGAATACGAGGCCGTCCGCGTCTGCAAGGACGGGACGCGCCGCCATGTCGCCGTCACCTTCTCGCCCGTCCGGGACGTGGCGGGGGCGCAGACGGGGCATGCGCTCATCGTGCGCGATATTTCTGCCCAGAAGGAGGCCGAGCGCGAGCGGGCGCGTCTGCTGGCCCGGACGGAGGCGCTGCTGGCCGAGGCCACCGAGCGGGCGGACCGGGACTCGCTGACGGGGCTTTTGAACCACCGCGCGTTCCACAAGAAGCTGGAAGAGGAAGGCGAGCGCGCCCTGCGCGAGGGCGGGTCGTTGGCCGTCGCCATGCTGGACCTGGACCACTTCAAGTCCTTCAACGACGCCTACGGCCACCCGGTCGGCGACGACGCTTTGCGCCGGGTGGCCGACGCCCTGCGCTTGAACTGCCGCCCTTACGACACCCCCGCCCGCTATGGCGGCGACGAGTTCGCCGTCCTGATGCCCGGTGTCGGGCCGGACGAGGCCGGGGCGGTCGCCGCCCGGCTGGCGCGCGGCCTGGAGGGGATCACGGTCCGCCCGCCCAGCGCGGTAGACGGCGACGCCGGCGACGTGCCGCTGCGGATGTCGGTCGGGCTTGCCGTCTTCCCCGCCGAGGCCCGGTCCCCCGCCGAGGCCGTGGCCCTGGCCGACAAGCGGCTGTACGCGGCGAAGTCCGGCGGCGGTGCGTCGGACGCTGCGCGGGCGGGCGGGGAGGCCGAGCGCCTGCGCGCCGATCTGCGGGCGGACGTCGAGGGCTTCGCCATACTGGACGCCCTGGTGGCCGCCGTGGGCGCCAAGGACCGCTACACTTCGCGCCACTCCGAGGACGTCATGGCCCACGCCCTGGGGACCGCCCGCGTTCTGGGCCTGGGCGACGCCGACCGGCGCACGCTGGCCGCCGCCGCCCTGCTGCACGACCTGGGCAACATCGGCACGCCGGACGCCGTGCTCTGCAAGCCGGGGCGTCTTTCCGAGTCCGAAACGGAGGCTGCCCGGCGGCACTCGCTCACGGGCGCCGTCATCCTCGGGGCGGTGCCGGGCCTGGAGCAGAGCGCGCCCGGCATTCTGGCCGCCGTCCGCTCGCACCACGAGCGCTGGGATGGCGCGGGCTATCCAGACGGGTTGGCGGGGGAGGCGATCTCCCTGCCTGCCCGCATCTTGGCCGTCGCCGATGCCTTCAGCGCCCTGACCTCGGACCGCCCTTATCGGCAGCGGATGGACGAAGCGCGCGCCCTCAGGACGCTGGAAGAGGGGGCGGGGACCCAGTGGGACCCCGCCTGCGTCCAGGCGTTCCTGGAGTCGCGGCCCGGGTGACTCTCCGCGCCCCGAAACCGCCCCTAACAGAAACAGCCCCGGCCTAAAAGCCGGGGCTGTTTGCCGATCGCGCCTACATGTCCACCAGATAGCCGGTGACGCTCGCGAAATCCGCTTCATCCCCGC
>JANOOM010000354.1:0-24983 GCA_031421335.1 Armatimonadota bacterium | reverse complement strand
CACGTTCACGGCCACCAAGGTGAGTAAATCGTAGGAACAGACCGCATGGGGGAGCAGCTATGAGCACGGAGAAAACTGTCGGACCCGCCCGCAAGTCCCGCCTGGGGGCGCTGGCCTCGGCGGGCAGCCTGCTGGCCGTCGCCTCCTGCTACGGCACTCTGGGGGTCGTGGCGCTCCTCTCCGTGGTCGGCGTCACCGTCCACCTCAACGAAGTGTTGATGACGCGGATCATCACGGGTGTCCTGGTCGTCGCCCTGCTGGGTCTGGGCTACTCGTTCAGAATTCACCGTAAGGTTTGGCCGCTGCTGGTCGGCCTAGCCTCCGCCGCCCTGCTGCTGTTGGTATTCTACGGTCCCTACTCGCGCCCGCTGGAGGCCCTGGGGTTCCTCGGACTGGTGGCCGCTTCCGTCTGGGACTTCCGCGCCAAGCACCAGGCCTGTCACGCCCGCCCCCTTGAAGCGCACAGGGAGAACACATCATGCCCGTAAGACGTGCCGCGCCGATCAAGGCCGAAGCCGTTTTGCCGATTCAAGTGGAGCAGGCTGTTCCGACCAAAACCTATTCCCGAACGATTGCCCCACGGGATAACCATCTCTGGTCCAGCCTGCTGCCCACGGCGACCTTCATCCTGGTGATGACCCTGCACGCCCTCTACATCCGCCACGTCTCCGCCGCGCAGACCGACTCCGATGGGTTCGCGGACAGCGGGATCACGGACAGCGCGGGCTTCCTGGGTTTCGGCCCTTACTGGGCAGCCCAGGACTACTGCCTCGGGTTCTCCTATGCCCTGGGTGCGGCGTTTGCGGCTTGGGCGACTGTGCGGTTCGCCCGCACCCGACAGGCGACGATGGCGGCGGGCGCGGCGGGGAGCATCACTCTTGTGGGGGTTCTGATGGCGGCGGGCTGCTTCCTGTTGGGTTGCTGCGGCTCGCCCATGCTTGGGGTATACTTGGCTTTGTTCGGGGCCAGATTCCTGGGCGCAGGCAAGCCGATCATGGCACTGGTGACGCTGCTCTCGGTCGGGTGCGGCTACTGGTGCTTGTCCCGAAGATTCGCGCGAGGTGGTTGCGCCGACGACTGCTGCAAATAACTCAGACCGGGCCGATTTGCGCCTTCGTCCACTTAGAGTTCTGCCTCTTCGCCCAAAACGTCTATAGAAGGAAATCCCATGCCGCCCGATGACCTCCTGCTCAAACTGGCGCGCGTGATCGGCCTGCTCGGACTGGCCCTGCTGATCGTCAGCAGTGTCGGCGGCACCCTGCTGGCCTCACGCATGGCCCAGAAGATCAAGGCACTGAAGGGACAGACCTTCAAGTATCACCGCGCCGTGTCCATCGCCGGCGCCGCCCTGTTCCTGCTGCACCCGATCCCGCTGCTGCTGGCCCATGCGACCACGGGGATGCGCTGGTGGAACGTCTTCGTGCCCTTCACGGCGCCCAAGCAGGGTGTTCTGATCGCCTGGGGCACGCTGGCCGCTTACACCCTCATCGTCGTCACCCTCTCCTCCCTGAACATCAAGAAGATGCCCCGCCGCCGGTGGCGTGTCCTCCACTACGGCTCTTACATAGTGCTGGCGCTCGGGATGGTCCACGCGCTGACTATCTCAAACGAATTCGCTCGGTACGAGCCGTTCCGCATCGGGGAACCCGACAAGTTCCTACTCGCCTTCGTCGCCCTGCCCCTCGTGCTGCTGTTCCCGGCCTGGCGCATCGTCGCGGCCCGGCGGCTGAACAGGGTCAGGGGCGGGATGTCATCCCACCCGTAGACGCCGAGGCAGGAACCCGCGCGGCCGATGTGGAACTAAACTGCCATGAACAGATGCACACCCGAGGAGCTGCTGGCGCGGGTCCAGAAAGAAGAACGCGCGGCCGGGCGGGGGCGCTTCAAGATCCTGCTGGGCTTCGCCGCCGGCGTCGGCAAGACATTCGAAATGCTGTGCGAAGCCAACCGCCGTAAGCACGAGAGCGGCCAGGACGTCGTCATCGGCTACGTCGAGACCCACAAGCGCAAGGACACCGAGGCGCAGATCGGAGACCTTGAGGTCATCCCGCGCCGCAAGATCGAGTATAAAGGGGCGACGTTTGAGGAGATGGACACCGAGGCTATCATCGCCCGCCGCCCCCAGTGGGTATTGGTGGACGAGCTGGCCCACACGAACATCCCCGGCTCCAAGAACGAGAAGCGCTACCAGGACGTCATCGAGATCCTGAACGCGGGCATCAACGTCGAGAGCACGATGAACGTGCAGCACCTCGAAAGCCTCAACGACACCATCTACCAGATCACCAACGTCAAGGTGCGCGAGACCGTCCCCGACTGGGTGCTGACCGAGGCCGACGAGATCGTCACCAAGGACCTCACCCCGCGCTCCCTCATCAACCGCTTGCAGCGCGGCGACGTCTACCCCGCCGACAAGGTCCCGCAGGCGCTCGAAAACTTCTTCACCGAGGGCAACCTGTCCGCTCTGCGCGAGATCATGCTGCGCGAGGTGGCCGGCTCGGTGGACCGGAGTGTCCAGACTTACCGTGAGGAGCAGAACGTTTCGGAGCCGTGGCAGACCCAGGAGCGAGTCATGGTCTGCATCTCCCCCGACAGGGCCTCCGATCGCCTGCTGCGCCGGGGCTGGCGCATCGCCCAGCGGCTCCAAGCGGACCTCGTCGCCGTCTATGTGCCGCAGGGGAAAATGACGCTGGAGCAGCAGAAGATCCTGGAAAGCGACTTCGCCCTGGCCGGCCGGCTCGGCGTCCGCATCGAGCGGACGGAAGGTCAGGGTATCGCGAAGTCCCTGGCTGACTACGCCCGCGTCCACCAGGTCTCGCAGATCGTGATTGGACACTCGGGCCGGACGCGCCTTCAAGAGCTGGCGAAAGGCTCTATCGTCAACGACCTCATCCGCCTGGTCCGCGGGATTGATGTGCTCATCGTCGCCAACAGCGTGCCGCACGAGTAGGGGCACGATTCACTGCGCCTTTTCCCACTCGCCGCACCCTCGGAACCGGCATTTCCAATGCCGGTTCCCTTCCCCACCGCCTTCCTCTCACCCAAAAATCCTCTGAAAAGTCCAGAATACGGCCACGGCGGCGATGGTGGCCGAGGCCGGGACGACGACCAGGCGGCGGTAGTTCGGGCGGGAGCGGAACCAGCCGACGGCCAGCAGCGCGAGGGCCACGACCGACAATTGCCCCAGCTCCACGCCCGCGTTGAAGCCTATCAGGGCCGTCAGGAAGTCGTGCCGCTGCAGCCCTAAATCTTTGAGCGCCCCGGCAAACCCCATGCCATGTACCAGTCCGAAGCCGAACACGACGAAGGGACGCCAGGGCTTCAGCTCTGTCGTGAACAGGTTCTCGACCGCGACGAAGGCGATGGAAGCGGCGATCACCGGCTCGATGACGGCGGGCGGCAGCCGCACGAGGCCATAAAGCGACAGCGCCAGCGTCAGCGAGTGCGCCACGGTGAACGCCGTGATCTGCCATAGCAGCGGCTTGAGCCGGGTGGACAGCAAGAACAGTCCCAGCACGAACAGGATGTGGTCCAGCCCATTGGGGAGGATGTGCGTGTAGCCCATCTGCACATAGCGAAAGACCAGCACGGCCCAGGGCAGCGGGCGCGCGACCGGCGGCACCGGCGGGGCCGCCTTGACCGGCACCCCCGACACGGGCTGAACGGCGCGGGTGGACCGGACTGCGTGCGCGGGGCGCGTGCTCATGGCGGGCGCTGAACCGACCACGCAGATCGGCGCTGGCGTGGGGGCCGGTTCCGCCGCGGGCGGAGCGGCGGCGGAGACAGCAAGGGTCGCCGGCACTGAGGATGGCACCAGAGCCGGGACGGCTTTGGGGGCCGCCACGTTTTCTTCCGCGCGCTTCGGTGCGGATTCGGCGGCTTTCTTGGCCGCCGGGAGGGCGGGTGCCACGGGCGGGGCGGGAGCAGGTGGGGGCGCGATGGTCAGGGGCAGCGGCGTACTGAAGGTGCCCGCTTCCACCGGCTCGGAGACGGGTTCCCGATAGGGGAACTCCGTCGTCACCACGATCATGCCCAGAACATTCGGGAACCGGAACGAGGCCGAAGCCGCACCCGGCGGGAGGTGGCCGGACACCGTCACCGTCATCGTCACCGGCAGGCGCGGCTTGACGCCCGAATCGCGCCACTGCTGCATGTCGGTGAGGCTCGGGAAGGCGACCGCGTCCACGACACCCGGCCCCGACCCGCCCGACGCCTGGAAGTCGTGCCGGAACCGACCTTCAGCTTCGGCGAGACGGGCCTGCAAGTCGGGCGCGGGACCATCGAGCAGGGCGTTCATCGGACCGTCGCCGATGCGCTGCGGCGTGTCGTCCAGGACAAAAGCCAGCAGGTCGAACCGCGCTTCCACGGCAAAGTGCCCGTCCGGCGACACTTTGGCCGTGGCGGCGGCGATACTGGCGGGGTGAGCCGCACAGCGGGTACTGCCGACGCAGAGAGCGGCCAGGAAGAACGCCGGCAGCGCCCAGCGGACGACTCCTTTTGGCGCCACAGGCTTATTTCCCCTTTCCGGCCTGATACAGCGTTTGGAGCTGGTCCGGCGTGAGCGTCTGCCTCCAGATCGTCATGTCCCGCACTTCGCCGTCCAGAACGCGCTCGTGCTCCCAGGGGTCCTTCGGCATTACCTCGACCTGGGCGAGATCGTCGGACAGGTCCACTTTCTGCTCGGCGATCTTGTCGGCGTTCTTATAGACGCGCAGCGTCCGGCCGTCGTAGGTCGCCGTCAGCATCTGCCACCGCCCGACGTCCAGCGGCGTGGTCGTCTCGACGTCCGCGTTGGCGCTCCAGAAGTGGATGCCGTTGGCGAACTTGCTCAAATACCGACCCATCCCGCTCTGCCCGTCGTTCGCCTGGCCAAACCCGGCGATCACGGTGTGGTTCGCCGGCTGCTGATCCATCCGGCAGAACAGGTTGATGGTCCACGGGTCGCGCGCTCTGGTGGGCAGGTCGGCGACCTTGAACTCCTGTGGCGTTTTCGCCAGCAGAGGCCCGCTGAGGAAGACTCGCCCGCCACTCGTCATCGCCACCGACTGCGGGACGATCAGGTTCCCGGCCGGGGACGTGTCCTTGACGCCGCTGACCGTGAGCAACGTCGTCGCGGTCGCCGAGGCGGCGCGGTCCAGCGTCAGCGTGACCGTCCGACCGTCCGGGTTGAGCGCGGCGGCACTGGCGGCGAATGCCCCATCGAGGCGGTAATTGGCCACACGCTCCGCCGTGTCTCTGGTGATGGGCTTGGAGAAGGACACCGTCGCCTGGGAGAACCCTGGCAGCGCCTGCGCGGACGCGACGACGGGTGGGGTCGTATCATGGATATCCAGGCGGGCACTCGCGACCGCCGTTTCCCCCGGACTGTCTATCTCCGCCGCCCGCACCGTGGCGACGTCTTCCAGAGTGAAGGGGCCGGTGTAGACCGGCGACGATGCCGTCGGCATGCTGCCGTTCAGCGTGTAATGCAGCCCGCCGGCCCGCCAGTAGAGCGGGTGGGTGATGGTGACGACGGTGGCATCGTGGAATGTGCCGCCGGCCGGGGAGATCGTCGGCATGGTCTCCGCCGCACTGTTGGTCCGGTGGTCGGCCAGCGTGTCGGACAGGGGCCGCGCGGCGACCACGCCGTCGTGCCCGTCACCCGCCACTGAGACGGCGAAGACGCGGATGCGTGGGTCGTCGGGCAGCGTCAGCGAGGTCGCCCCGGCCGGCACGGCGAACCCGTACTTGAACAAGTAGCTGTAAGCGTAGAACTCGTTGCCGCTCGACGGGTTGTGCCGGTGCGAGGAGAACCACGCCACTTCAGCGGGCTTCACATAGCCCGGCGTCAGGCCGCCGAACTCGTTGTGCCAGTCATATGTGAGTTCCGGCACGTCACCCTGCCAGAGCCGGTTGTCCCACTGGCCGATGAACCCGCCCCAGTCCTGCACCGTGGCCGGGTACGTCCGACCGCCGACGGTGAAGCGCGCCGCGATGTCGCCCGCCGACGAGGCGGCGAGCACATAAACGCGTGACTGCCCGGCCGGCAGCGCGATCTTCTGACCCCGGCAAGACAGGGCGTTCTTCGCGCCGTCCGCTGTGGGGCCAATTCGGAACACGATTCCGTCGGTGTTGATGGTCGCCGGCAGCGCCTCACCGGGCAGCGTCCGGCCCGCGGCATCAAACGCGCCGTCGGCCGGCGCGCGGGTGAAGCTGACCGCGTCCACGTCGTAAGCGAGCGCCACGGGCCGGCTGCGGGCCGGGGCGGCGTGGACCGTGGACCGACCCAGCTTCAGCGCGAACGCCCGAAGCCCGAAGCCGCCCATGGTGGTGGTCAGCAGGCCGTCCTTGACGGTCGCCGGGCCGAGCGGCTCTTCCTGCCCGTTGACTTCGCGGGCGGAAAGGATCGGCGCGGCCATCTTGAGGCGCACGCCGGCGGCGGGCCGACCGCGCAGCTCCCGCAGGCGGACGATGATCTCGCCGCTGTCTTCGGCCTTCTTGACGGCCGACACCTCCACCTGCGGGTTGTTGACCGAGACCAGGGAGAACGTCCGGCCCAGCGCTCCAGCATGGGCGGGCGTCTGGAAGGCCATCAGGGGCTGGTTGAGCCGCTTGGCCGTCCAAGGCACGTTGGCCTGCTGCCAGCCGCCCGCGTGGGGGGCCAGCGCGTAGAGGATGTCGTGCCGCCCTGTGTCCTGCGTCGCCTGGTCCTGGAAGCCGCCCCGGACGCCCGGCGTGTACAGGAGGGTCAGGCGCACCGTAGCGTCGTCGGGCTTGTCCGAGCCGAACTTGGAGTCGTTGAGCACCGCGACGCCGTACTTGCCGTCCACGGCGGTCAGGTCGAACCACTGGTGCTGCGGGACCTCGTACTTTTTCGGGTCATTGTTGCCCCGCTTGATGGCCCCCACTTGCAGGTCGTAGGTAGCCTTCGGATTTGGGGTCGCGAGCGAGAACGACGCCTTGAGGGCCGCCTGCCGGCTTTGCCAGTCGATCAGGTTCGCGACCTCGACCCGGTCCCCCGCCCCGCCGGCGCCCAGCCGGATCGTCTGCACGAACCGCGACCCGTCGGAAACGCGCGTCACTTCCAGGGCGACCCGCACCGGGCCGGACTCGACGATCCGCACCGAGGCCGGCCCGTCCACATAGCCGCGCGGCGTCTTCCGGGCGTCCTCCCAGTCCATGTTCCAGGCGGGATACGCGCTTGGATTCTCGTACTGGAACGCCAGCCGGGCGGGCTTCGCGAGCGTCTCTTTGTGGTTCACTTTGTCGTAAAGCGAGGCGATGTCGCCAGCGGCATTTAGGGTCACCCGAAACCGGGCGTTTTCCAGCGAATTCCGGCCCACTTTGAGCGCGCCCGCGCTCGGCGCGGCGGCGAGGGGCCGCGCGTCGAAGGCCGCGAACCCCGCCGAGGGCACGCGGGCCAGGAACAAGATCTTGACGGCGTTTCCCGCCCGCGACAGCATCTGGGTCGGCACGGCCAGGCCGTCCGGTCCGTAGACCTGCACGCGGGCCGGGGCCGCGCCGGGGAAAGAGACCGTGGCCTCCGCCACGTCCTCGCGGGCCGTCGCCAGCGGGTTATAAACAACGAGCGCGGCGCCCCTGGCCCGCGTGTCCATGGTGGACGCGACCGAGCCGACCGCGTCCTGGGTCACCGCCCCAAACTGGTTCAGGGCCAGCAGCTCGTCGTTCCAGCAGTAGTCATAAGCGATGGGCAGGCTCGTCCCCGGCAGCATATCGTGCATCTGCGACCCCAGCACCAGGTCCCACGCGTCATACAGCCGCTTGGTGGGGTAGCGCGCCCCGCCCAGCCATTGGGCGGCGACCGAGGCGCGCTCGGCAGCGTCGGCCAGCAGCTCGTTTTTGCGGTTCCACCGCTTCATGTAGGCTTCCGAAGTGATCGAACCCGCCGAATGCTGGGTCAGCAGAAGCTCGCCCCGGTAGCGCGGCAGCTTGACGACCTGAGCCGGCGTGAGCGCCTTGACCAGATCGTCGGCCTTGGACGAGATTACCTTGACCCGGCCCGGCCCGACGATGCTCTTCTCCATCCAGCCGACCGACTGCTCATCGGGCGCCCCACCCCGATCGCCCGTGCCATAATAGTGATAGTCCACATAGGATCCGGACTGCGCGCCGGTCTTCTGGATGCGCGCCAGCCAGCTCGTATTCAGGCTCAGGTCCTCGTTGAACCCGGCCGCGTAGGAGCCGGGGTCCAGGGCCGCCACCACGCCGCGCCCGTCCGGCCCCTGCCAGAAGCCGACCGGGAAGGGGATGCCGATCGCCGACCCCCAGGTGAGCTTCTGGGTGGAAAAGCCTTTGACGCCGCAGTGGGCCAGCACAGTCGGTAGGGCGTAGGGGAAGCCAAAGCAGTCTGGGAGCATGAACTCCTCACTTGCCACGCCGAACTCGCGCCGGAAAAAGTGGTTGCCGTAGAGCGTGTGCCGCACCAGGGCCTCGGCCGACGGCACGTTGGCGTCGCCCTCGTCCACCGACGACCCGCAGGGGAACCACTTGCCGGCCTTAACGTACTGCTTCACTTTGACGTAGTCGTCTGGGTAATACTCTTTCATGAACTCGTACCGACGCGACCCGCTGAAGTTGAAGACGTAGTCGGGGTACTTGTCGAACAGCCGGAAGTTATTGTGCATGGTGTTGGGGATAAACTCCCGGATCACCTGCGGGTACGACCAGCGCCACTGGGTGTCCAGGTGGGCGTAGCCGACCAGATAAAGTGTGTTCGTCTGGGGCGAGGCCGCTAGAAGGGGCGCGGCAGGCGTGGTGGGCGCGGCAGGCTGCGCCCCCGAGGCGCCCACCGCCGCCAGCATTGCTGCTGCCAGCATTGCTGCCGCCAGCAGCAGCGGCGCGGCGGCCCGTCTTATCCAACAAGCTTTCCCACCCTGCGTCGTTTTCCGTGTCATGTTGATCCTTTCGCGGTCATCGTTCCGGCAGCGTGGCCCAAAGAGTGTGTCGCCCCGCCTGATGCCTCCCTCAGTTCGGCGGCCGATGGTGATAATCCTGTCGGCATCCCGAAAGATATAAAAGGAACCGCCGTTCATCCTGTGGAACGGGGCAGTGGCAGATCTTGTGAGCGTTTCGGCATCATAATCAGGCACGATGGGTGTAGTGGACGTGAAGGTCACAATCCCGGAGATGGCGGACGTCCGGCCGTTCAGGCTCCGCGATTACCCACTCAGCGGGACATTCGCAGAGTTGTACCAGGACTGCATCAACCACGAGGACATCCGCCGGTCCCGGCAGGTGCTGAACCACTCCTACCGCTTTCCGCCGGGGAGGTACTTGACACTCCGACGCAGTGGGAAGTCGCCCCCCCGGTACAGGTGGGCAGGGCGGGCACGGCCCGCCCGCCGGTCGGGCCGTTCGGGGGCCAGGCGCACGATTGGCGGACGGAGGAAGGACTTGCCGACAAACAGAAGCGGCGGATGCGCGGGGAATGATGGTCAGCGCCGAGGCTCGCCTGCGCGTGGGAATCGCCCTGTTGTTCCATGGGCTTGGCTTCGTGGAGGAGACGATGCGGCGCACCCTCCCACTGCTCTTCCCGGTGCGATGAACTGAGACAAACACGAAACGCCCGCTCCATTCGGAGCGGGCGTTTCTGCGGACGGTGGCGCTATTTGATTTTGCCTTGCTTCGTGATGGCGTCCCCGAGCGTGTCCAGGTCGGAGGCGTCGGGCGCGGCGGAGGCAGCCCGATTCTCCTGCTGGATTTGCAAATAGACTTCCTTGCGGTGGACGGAAACGTCGCGCGGCGCGGTGACGCCGAGCCGGACCTGGTCTCCACGGACTTCAATCACCGTAATCTCGATCTCGTCGCCGATCTTGATGCTCTGGTTTAATCTTCGTGTCAGAACTAACATTTGGCCCTCCCTGGCAAGACGCGGCGAAACGATTCCCGCGGCGTATGCAAGTGATACGCCATTTTACTGCTTATTCTTTCCCCTTGTCAAGTGGGGGGCTAAAAGTTACTTGCTGGTAACTTACTCGCTGGGCAGAAGGCGGTGGCGCAGGCCGTACTCGTCCGTGTTCAGGACGACCTGCTTCGCGAGTCGGGCGCGCGGGTTGACGACGACTGGGGCCATCAGGTTCGCCGTGATGCTGGAAGGGTCCCCCAGCGGGACGGTCAGCAGGGCGTACAGGTGGGGCCGGGCGCCTTCTTCGGTGAGCGCGAGCGCTTCCATCTCGGCGCGCGGGACGCGCGGGGCGTAATCGGGGAAGGTCTGGTGCGGCTCCATCGCGAGGAACGCCAGCTCGCCGTCTTCGAGCGACTGGAGCCAGACGAACGGGCTTCCCTTGGCGCCGTCCACCGTGTGGTGCGGGACGACGGTAAACAAGCGGTGGCCCTCGAAGCCGGGCAGCCCGTCCGAAAATGTGATTACCTTCCGCTCCTCGACGTCAAGGGCGCCGAAGCGCGTGGTTTCGATCTGCATCAACATGGTTACTCCTGGTGGTCCGAATACAAGTGGTCCGAATGCGGGTTTAGTGCAGGTAGTCTGCGAGGCTATATTGGAAAGCCTTGGCCGTCGTCGAGAGCGAGGCTTGGTAAATGTTCTGTGCGCTTTGGAGCTGCACATAGGCCGTCGCCAGGTCCACGTCCTCGATGTTCGAGATCGCATCTTGATAGCCGGTCTGCGCCCGCGTGAGCTGCTGCTTGACGGCGTCCACCTGGCTGCCCTTGGCGCCGACGCTCGCCTGGGCGGCGTTGATGGCCGCCAGCCCCGTGTCCACCTGCGCGATGTCGCCGGAGACGGCGGCCTGGGCGCCGGGCACGCCGGCTGCGGCATCGGTGAGGTGCTGCTTCAGCGACTGGAGCACGGTGAAAGTGGGACCGAAGACCGTCCCCCCCGGTATGCTGGTCTGGATGGAGTAGCCCGGCCCGATCCCCGCCGAAAGCGACTGGGCGTTGCCCTGGTAGGTCTGAGCGGCGTCGAAAGGCGGCACCTTTGTCTGCGTCCCGCCGAACAGGTAGGTCCCGTGCAGGTCGGTGTTTGCGAGCTGGGTAACCTGCTGGATGATGCCGTCCACCTGGCTGCTTAGTGCCTTGAGGCTATCCGGCGACTGCGTCCCGTTCGCCCCCTGGACGGCGATCTGGCGCGCGGACTGGACGACGGTGCTGACGCTCGACAGAGCGCTGTCGGCCGCCGACAGGTAAGACTTGGCCGAGTCCGCGTCGCGCTGGTACTGCGAGTTGTCCGCCGCCGCGCTGCGGAGGGACAGGGATTGCGACGCCCCGGAAGGGTCGTCGGAGAAGTCGGTCAGCTTTTTCCCCGTCGAGATCTGCCGCTGGACGGAGTTGAGTTCCCCGAGGCTGGTCTCGATGTTGTTCTGCAAGCTGGTGTATTGCAGGCTGTTGGTTATTCGCATTGTTCCCTATCCTGATCCGGAAGTCCAAACATATCTTAGAAGCGCCACGCCTAGCGGCTGGCGAAGAGATTGTTGATCAACGTCCCGACCATGTCGTCCATCGTCTGCACGACGCGGGCGGACGCCTGATAAGCCCGCTGGTACTTCAGCATGTTCACCATCTCCGAGTCAGTGGAGACGCCCGAGACCGACTCGCGCTGCCGCGTGAGCTGCGTCAGGGTCGCCCCCGCACTGGCCGAAGCGGACTTGGCCGTCGCGGCCCGCCCGCCCGCATCGGAGACGGTCTGCTGGTAAAAGCCCTGCAAGGTGCTGTTGTAAAGCGCATCGCCCGGCGCCGTGTCCGTCTTGTCCTTCAGCGCGGCCAGCAGGGCGGCGTTCGTGGCGTCCCCCTGGGCGGGCACCGGCGAGGCGGGCGGGGCGGGGCGGGCTGCCGCCGCGAGCTGCTCCGGGTGATTCACCAGGGCAGGATTGACCGCGATCGTGGAAGCCTCTTTGCCCGCCGTCACCGTGAAAAAGTTCAGGCCGGTCGTGCCGTCCAGGCCCGCCCCACTTTGATGCACGGCATTGACCTGCGCCGAAAGGGAAGAAGCCAGGGCGTCGAGTTTCCCCCGGTAGACGCCAACCTCGGTTTGCCCGGCGATCAGGCCCGCCAGTTCGCCCTGCTCCAGATCGCCGGAGGCGGTGAGGCTCGTCTGCGTGACAGCGTAGGCATTCGTCCCGACGACGAGTGCCTGGCTGCCGATGGCGACGTTGACCGTGCCGTCGGCGTTGGCCGTAGTGGAGACGTTCGCCAGGGCCGAGACTTTGTCCAGGAGCAGATCGCGCTGGTCCAGCAGCCCGTTAACCGGGTGACCCGCCGCGCTCTCCTGTCGGATCGTGATGTTCAGCCCAGCGAGCTGCTTACCGTAGACGTTCAAGTCCGAAATGTCCGAAGCGACGTGCTGGGTCAGCGTCGTGCCGAGAGACGTCAGCCGCTGCTGGACGCCCTGAAAGACCTGGGCGAGCGCGTCCCCCTTCTGGATGGTAGTCGCCCGGACGCCTAGATCATTGGGATTGTTAGCGAGGTCGTGGAAGCCGTTGAAGAATGCGCTCAGGGCCGAGTTCAGCCCCGTGGACGACGGCTCCCCGAAGGCAGCGTCCACCTGATCCAGCGCGCCCTGGAGGGACGACTGATAGCTCTGCCCGGCCGTTGCCCCCCGCACCTGCGTGTCTAAGAATTGGTCCCGAGCACGCTGGATGCGGCTGACCGCGACGCCCGTCCCCAGGGCCTCGCCGGTGGGGACCGTAGTGTGGTCCGCCGTGCCGATCATGTCGGTCGCCACCAGGTCCACCGACTGGACCGAATAGCCCTCTGTGCCGGCGTTTGCGATGTTATGGCCCGTCACGTCCTGGCCGACCTGTGCCGCCGCCAGTCCCGTGCGGCCGATCTCGATCCCAAAAAACGTCCCCGGCATGTCGGAATTCCCCCCTAAGAGCCTATCTTAAGCGCGGCGGTCGAGCATCAAGCGGCCCGTCTGCCGCCCGTTCCCACCGTAGCCATTGTCTGCCGTGCGTCCGGCCTCCACGAAGAGGTCCAGCGTGAACGAAAGGTAGTTCAGCTCGTTCTCGATCAGCCTCCGGTTGGAGCGGGTCAGCGCCTGGACCCGGTCTAGAGTCCGCCGCAGCCCGTCTTCCAGGGCGGGCAGCCCGCGCAGGCTCGAGGCCGGCAGTCTTTCGGCCAGGGCGGACAAGGTGAGCGCGTGGCCGGCCTCGTCTACCAGCACGGCCCGGCGCGCGTCATCCTGCGCTTCCAGGGTCGCCAGCAGGGCGCAGTGTTCTTCCTGGAGGGCGGCGAAGCGGGCGCGGTCGCACGAGAGCAGCGCTATTTCCTGTGCTTCCAAGAGCTTCCGGTGGCGCGTTTGCAGCGCCAGCTCGTCACGCAGGACTTGTAATATCCGTTTCGCGTCGGTCATTGCTCTAAGCTTTCTTATCGGTCGCCGGCACGTTGTCCCCGAGGGACGGCGCGAGCTGGTCATACATCATCTTCGCGATCCCGACGTCGCCGCGGCTGGACATCGAGTCAGTCATCGTCTGGTCCATCATGTCCCGGAAGGTCTCCTGGCCGTGGCCCTGGTCGCCGAGCAGCTTGTCTTCGGGGACCGTCTTCCGCATTTCTTTTAGCAGCTCATGCAAAAAGTAGCCCTCAAACTGCTGCGTTGCTTTCTGAAGCCCCAAGTGCTTTTTGTCCAGCGCAGGCGGGGCGGCTGTTTCGATGCGTATCATGGCTATTGGATCTCGATCTCGGCGTGCAGCGCGCCGGCTTCCTTCATCGCCTGCAAAATGGCGATCAGGTCGCGCGGGGTTACGCCAAGCGCGTTCAGGGAGCGGACCACTTTGTCTAAGGTCGTGCTGGTCGGGACGGGGATCAGCCGCTCGTCGCCCTCATGCACGGAAATGATCTTGCGTGGCGCGAGGACGGTGACGCCGCCGGACAGCGGCGCGGGCTGCGAGATGACCGGGTCATTGGCGATAGAGACCGTCAGACTGCCGTGGGCGACCGCGCAGGCGGTGACTTCCACGTCGCCGCCCATGACGACGGTGCCGGTGCGCTCGTTGATGACGACCTTGGCGACCTCGTCCGTTTCCACGGGGATAGCCTCTAAAGCGGCGATCAGCGAGACGGGCGGCGTGCCGGGCGCGAAGAGCACCCGCACGGTGGCGGCGTCCTCCGCGCTGGCACCGGTCGCGCCGGCGGGGCGGTGGGCATTGATGGCATTGACCAGCCGGGCCGCCGTGGTGAAATCGGGATGGTTCAAGGTCACTTGCAGCTCGCCCCGTGACCCGCCCAGAAGTGTCGTCGGCACGTCCTGTTCGACCAGGGCACCGCCGGGGATGCGGCCCACGGTGACGAAGTTCTTGGTGACGCCCCCGCCCGCACCGCCGCCGGCCAGGAACCCGCCCACTGAGAGCGGCCCCTGCGCGACGGCATACACCTGATTGTTCGCCGCTTGCAGGGGCGTCTGGAGGAGGGTTCCGCCTTGCAGCGATTGGGCGTCGCCCAGGCTGCTGACAGTCACGTCAATCGCGCTGCCGTTCTTGACGAAGGCCGGCAGGGTGGCCGTGACCATGACGGCCGCGACGTTTTTTAGTTTCAGTGTGCCCGGCGGCACGGTGACACCGAACTTCTGGAGCAGTGAAGCAACCGACTGCGGCGTAAAGGTCGCTCCGCTCCCATCCCCCGTCCCGCTCAGACCGACCACCAGCCCATACCCCACGAGCTGGTTGCCCCGGACGCCCTGCACGACGGCGATGTCTTTGAGCCGCGTCTGCGCGCAGGCGGGGACGGCAGCGAGTAGTCCGCAGGCGGTCACAAGTCCAAGAATGGCATTTCGCTTGATCATACTGGTATATTTATCGGCTAACGCGCGCCCGAACTAGAGGCCATCAGAACAGGAACTTGAAAACGCGGCTGATCAGCCCGTCGTGCTGCTTGTCGCCGACCGGCCCGCGCCCGCCGTACTTGATCTGGGCGTCTGCGACGAGCGGTGATAGGATGGTGTTATTGGAGGCGATATCCTGGGGCCGAACGATCCCGGTCAAAGTGATCTCTTGCGTCTCGGCGTTCATGCCCACCTTGCGCTTTCCCTCGATAGCGAGGTTGCCGTTCGGCAGCACCTGCGTCACGGTGACGGCGATGGAAGCGGCCAGGTTGTCCGTCCGGTTCGTGCTGCCGCTGGCGTTGCTGCCGATGCTGCCGTTCAGCCCGAAGGCGGGGATATTGTGCAGGATCGGCCCGAAGCCCGGCCCGTAGTTCAAATTCTCGTTCTTAGAAGTCTTGGTGCTGGCCTGGGACGTGGTGGAAGCGTTCTCGTTGATCACGATGGTCAGGGTATCCCCCACGCGGCGGGCCTTGTTGTCCGAGAACAGCGAGACCGACGCGGCGCTCGTCTTGGCGACATCGGTGCTGCTGCCGGGGAACAGCGAGTCGGCCTGGACAGAGGCGGCCATCGTCGCGGCGACTGAGAGCAGGGCAAGCGAGTAGAGCAGTGTTTTCATGGGGGTCAGATCTCCAGCGATACGGTCTGCGAGTTCAGGACTTGGACGGAGAGATCGGTCATCACACCGGCGCGGTGGACGCGGATCGTCTGTCCCGCGCCGCCTCCTTCGCGCGCCAACCCCGGCGCGGTGATGGTCAGCGGCCCGGTCTGGATAAGAATGGTGACGGCGTCGCCCCGGTGGATGACCTGCGTAGGGGCGCCGCTCGCTGCGCCCTCCTGCCGGGTCTGCGGGGGGGCGGATGAGTTGGGCGCGGCAAGCGCCGCCCCTACAGGAACCGCATCGGTCGCCGTCACTTCCGCCACGTCCGCGCCTTCCAGTACGGCGGCCTTGTCGGGGTCGCACCCGGCCTGACGCAGCTTCAAGGCCAAGTCACCGCGCGTCACGCGGCGGTGTTCCCCCGACAGCGGCGCCCGGCCGATGACGATGGCCGCCAGACGCGTCCGTTGGGCAGGCCGGCCCCCGGAAACGTCGGCGACCGAGCCGAGCGTGAAAAAGCCATCGGAGTTGGACGGAACGGAAGCGGTCGATTTCAAGGCGACGTGAACGGGGCCGGCGGCGGCTGGCCCGGCACACGCGGCCAGAAGCAGCAAGGCGGCGATCTTCATGGCGAGTTCCCCGTCCTAGCGCTTGAGCTGGTTTGCCGTTTGCAGCATCTCGTCGGACGTCTGGATGGCCTTCGAGTTGACCTCGTAGGCGCGTTGGGCGGTGATCATGTTGACCATTTCCTGCACGATCTGGACGTTCGACATTTCCAAGGTGCCCTGTGCGAGCTGGCCGAACCCGGCCTGGCCGGGCGTGCCGTCGGTCGGGGTGCCCGACGCGGGCGTCTCCTGGAAGTTGTTGCCGCCGAGGTGCAGCAGGCCGGCGGGGTTGGAAAAGCGGGTCAGGGTGATCTTGCCGACCTGCTCCGGCGTGTTGCTGCTGCCGCGCGTGATGTTGACCGAGCCGTCCTTGCCGACGGCGATAGAAGTGGCGTCGGCGGGGATGGTGATCTCGGGCTGGATTGCGAAGCCGTCCGAGTTGACCAGCTTGCCCTGGACGTCGCGCTTGAACGCGCCGTCACGGGTGTAACCATTCGTGCCGTCGGGCAACAGGATTTTGTAGAAGCCGTCGCCTTCGATAGCGACGTCGAGGTTGTTGCCGGTGTTCTGGAGCGTTCCCTGGTCGAACATCGTCTCTGTCGAGCCGGGCTTGACGCCCAGCCCGACTTCCAGGCCTGTCGGCGACGTGGCGCCCTGGGCGACCGTGGCTCCGGCGGGGCGCATCTCCTGGTACAGAAGGTCCTGGAAGTCCGCCCGGCTCTTCTTGAAGCCGACCGTGTTGACGTTGGCGAGGTTGTTGGCGATGACATCCATGTTGAGCTGCTGGGCCTGCATGCCGGTCGCTGCCGTGTAGAGTGAGCGCATCATCGTGCGTGGTTCTCCTGGGTGCCCTCTCGGTCGGAGAGGGCGGGTCGTCGGCTTCCATCAGCGGCCCGCAGGGGCATCAGACAGTCCAGCCGTGTGTTCGGTACTAAATCTTGACTAAATCTTGACTAAATCTTGCCGACTTCGTTTGTCGCCTTGCCGGTCGCGTCGTCCTCGGCCTGCATCATCTTCTGGTTGGTCTCGTAGGCCCGCATGATCGCGATCATCGAGACCATCTCTTTAACCACGTTGACGTTGGACGCCTCCAGATAGCCTTGCCGGACTGTTGCCGTGGCCGGGGCGGGCCGCAGGACCGCGACCCGGAACAGGTTGTCACCCATTTTGACGGGCTGGTCTGAGGCCGCCAGTCCTGCCAGGCGCAGGCGGCCCACGCGGACACCGTCCGCCGAGACCTCGCCGCGCGGCCCGATCACGATGCTCTTGGCCTTGGCAGGGATGTGGATGGGCTGGTTCGTGTCACCAAGAACCGGGGCCGACCCGTTCGTCTGCACTAGGAAGCCCCGCGTGTCCATACTAAGGGACCCGTCGCGGCTGAGGCGCAGGCCCAACGGCGTCTGCACGACGAGGGCCGCGTCGCCGGTCAAAGCGACGTCGAGCGGGTTGCCCGACTTCTGAAGCCCACCGTCGGCAAAGTTCGTCGTCTCGTCCTTCAATCCCGCCCCGCTGCCCAGAGTGCCGATCGCGGCGCTATCCTGGGGCGAAAGCCGCGTGGCAAGGGCTGCCTCGAATGACTCGAAGCGCGGTATGTCTTCCTTGTAGCCGGTCGTGCCCGCATTCGCGAGGTTCTGCGCGATCGCATCCTGCGCCGCCTGGTTCGCCAGCATCCCTGCGGCGGCGGTGTAGACTCCACGGGTCATATCAGGTTGTCTCTGCCTTCCTTCGATGCGAAGTCCGTCTGAGACCATTATCGGCGACATCGGGGCAGATTTACAGGGCGAGAAATACGGGGTTTTTGGGCGGATTCCGGGTACGATTCAGTTATGGCACACGCAGACACAGATCAAATACTGGAAGAATTCTTGGGGGACACGCCTCGCGCCGCCGAGTGGCGCGGGCTGCGCCGGGCGCTCGTTGACCGGCGGCGCGGCCTGCGCGGGCAGCGGGAGATCGAGGCCGACCCGGCGGCGCTAGCCGCCCTGGACGCACAGCTTTCCGCCCTGGCCCGGCAGATAAACACTCTGGAAACGGAGGAAGTGGTGGCGCGCTTCGTCGAGGACTCGGTCCGGGCCAGTCTTTCGCGGGCGCCGTGCCTGGGGGATGATGACTTCGAGGAGTAGCTTAGGGGAACAGCCCAAACGCAACATCGCCGCCCGGTGCGGGGATACACCGGGCGGCGAGTTCTTACGGATGCGCGGGGAAACGCACCGTTGTGGGTTGCATTCCTCGCCGGGCTTGTGTCCGGCGCTGAGTCAATCATATCACAGGTTCGCCGCCCTGTCAAGAGAATTTCCCAACTATTTTCGCCGACGTAAGGACACCTACCATGTGCGGACGATTCACACTGCATCACTCGCTGGAAGAGCTGGAAGAGCGCTTCGACGCCCACCCCCTCACACTCGCCGTGGCGACGCCGCGCTACAACATCGCCCCAACGCAGGACATTTTGGTCGTCACACAGAACGGTGCCCGTCACTTGCAAGAATACCACTGGGGCCTTATCCCCTCGTGGGCCAAGGACCCCGCCATCAGCAGCAAGATGATCAACGCCCGCGCCGAAACATTAACCGAGAAGCCGTCGTTCCGAACGGCCCTGTCGCGCCGCCGCTGCCTTATCCCCGCCGACGGCTTTTATGAGTGGCAGGACGCGGACGCAGATCTGCCCGCCGGCAAGAAGGCCACGAAGACCCCCATGCACATCCGCCTTCAAGGCGGCGCCTTGTTCGCCTTCGCCGGGCTGTGGGACGAGTGGCACGCGCCGGACGGCTCACTTCTGCGCTCCTGCACCATTATCACGACCGCCCCGAACGCCGTCACCGCCCCCATCCACGACCGGATGCCGGTCATCCTGCGCCCAAGCGACGAGGCCCTGTGGCTCGACCCGTCCGTCAAGGACGCTGCCGCCCTGCTGCCCCTGCTCCTCCCCTATCCTGCCGATGTCATGGAAGCCTACGCCGTCTCGCGGTCGGTCAACGCGCCCATGGTAGACGACGCGGCCTGCATCACGCCTGTGAGCCTTTGATGAGTCATCCCAAGTTTTTTCCACTTCACGCGGCGTGCGAACTCGGGTCTTCTCAGTAGGTAACACTGGATTATGAGGAATGAAGAAACAACGCGGCAGGTGAGGCGAGCGCAGGCGGGAGACTTGGAAGCCTTCAACTGGCTCGTCCGGCGCTTCCAGGACCAGGCGGCTGCTCGTTCAGCTCCATGGCGCGGGTCTGACGGGGCAGGCCCTCTCGCTCCCGAAACCTTTGCAGGAGCCGCTGGTGTTCAAACTCAAGGTCTCGGCGGAGATGGATATTGACCGGAGCGACGTGCCGCAGGAGGGCGTGATTCCAATCAGATACAGAGAGGCCGACTACGACGCCTTCGTCACAGGCCGCCCCACGGAACACGGCGAAAGCCTCACGGTCCGCCTCGTTGCGAGGTGAGGGCAGAAGGGGAAAAGGTGGGGGACCCCGCCCCTAAGACCGCCCGGTGGGTGCGTGTTGGGGCGCTGCTTGCTGCGCCCCTCGCCGCAAAACCGGCCCTGAAGAGCCGGCCCATTAACGGAGAAAAGCCGCCCCATTAACGGAGAAAAGCCGCCCAGCGGCTGGGAGAAGATCAGGAGGGGCGGGGGAGGGCGCAGCAAGCAGCGCCCCTACGCCATTTCGACGCGCGTTCCTCCCTACCGGTGCGTGATCAGCGCGTACAGCCCCACCCGCTCCGGCTCCTCCGGGTCATACAGCACCGTCACCGGCTGGCCGACGTGGAACAGCTTCCACTGGTCCATGCTCACCTGCTCCTCGTGCTCCCGCCCCTCCGCCTTGCCCGACGAATACCCGTAGCGCAAAAAGTAGCGTACCATGTCCTCGGCCTCGGTCCGCTTGTGCGTGATCGTCCCCACCGTCGCCGTCCCCAGCCGCAGCAGGTGCAGGCGATCCTCCGTCCAGCGCAGCAGGCGGCGCAGCAGCAGGAGGCTGACCAGCATTACCAGGCTGCCGGACAGAATCAGGGTTACGACCCGTCCGCGCGGGTCGGGCAGCCACGGCTGGGAAGTGACGGTGCCGAACCAGGCCACATAGCGGATCGGCAGAGGCTGGCCCACGCGCAGGCCCACGACCGGGGCCGGAGGCGCGGCGATGGGCCGCCCCGGTGCCGGGCCGTTGTTCGGGACAGCCGGCGTCCCCAGCCCGATCCAGCCTTCCCGATGCACCGTCCCCCACGGCCCGGCCAGATCACTCGCATAGCGGACGGCGACCGGGTGCGGCGGCTGCCCCTTGATGTCCGACGGCTCCGTCTCGACCCGGACGATATGGCCTGTGACCGTCCGGCCTGCCGCCGCGAGCCAGCTCAACCGGGCCGCCTCCCACAAAGCGCGCCCGCTGCCGACGACGAACACGCCCAGCAGCAGGACCGCTACGACGAGCAAGGCCGTCAACTGTAGCGGCAGCCGCGTCCGGCGCGGGGCAGGCCCGGCGACTTCCGGCTCTAGGGTGTGCTCAATCAAGGCTTCCATGGTTCCAACTTTCCAGTAGATGCAGCGCGACTTCGGGCGTCGGGGCAACTCGTGCCCCAGCTTCGAGCAGTTCCTCCCAGAGCGCCACCGCCGCGCCGCCGGTGAAATCGCGGGCGGTGAACCTTTCGGCGGGGTTCTGGAGGCAGACGACCGGCTTGCCCGTCCGGCGCAGGGCGAGCGCGGCTTCCAGGTTCGCCAGGTTCGCCCGCCCGAAGGGAACCGGCGTCAGCAGGACGGCGTCTGCTTCTTGAGCGAGGCGCGCGGACTCGCGCAGCACGGCGGGCGACAGCAGCGAAAAGGACGATTCGCAGGCGAACGGGATGCCCAGCATCCGGGCGGCCTCGGCGTCCGTATCGCCCTCGTTCAGTCCCGCCGCCGAAACGCCGTAGCCCAAGCCGTGCAGGGCCAGCAACAAGGCCGTCCCCGTGCCGCCGCCGCAGATGACATGGACGCGCAAGGGGCGAGGCGACCCGGCCACATCCGGCAGTTCCGGCAGGGTCAAAACGAGGGGGCGGCCCGAAGCCGGGTGGAAGCGCACCCACACCCGCGCGCCGTAGACCTCCTGCATGTTTGCCGCCGTCACGACCTCCCCCGGCGGCCCCTGCGCGACGATGCGGCCCGCCCGCAGCAGGACCAGAGCGTCACAGTAGGCCGAAGCCAGGTTGACGTCGTGCAGCACGGCCAGAACCGCCTTTCCCTGCCCGTGCGCCAGGTCCCGCGCCAAAGCCAGCGTCTCAGCCTGGTGGCGCAGGTCCAAATGGGCGGTCGGCTCATCCAGCAGAATCACGTCTGACTGCTGGGCCAGGGCACGCGCAAACAAGACCCGCTGCCGCTCGCCCCCGGACAATGTCGGCACGGTCCGTTCGGCCAGGTCGTGGACGCGGGCCGCCCGCATGGCCCCGTCCACGATGCGCTCGTCTTCGGCACTCTCCGACGCGAACGGCCGGCGCGGCAGGTGCGGCGCGCGGCCCATCCGCACGACCTCGCGCACCGAGAAGTCGAGCGAAACGGCCGTCTCCTGCGGCACGACGCCGATGGAGCGGGCGGCATCACGCGCCGACACCCGCGCGTACAGATCTTCCTCGTTTAGTAGCACCGCCCCCGCCTCGGGCCGCAGGGCGCGGGACAATGCGCGCACCAGCGTGGACTTGCCGGAGCCGTTCGGGCCGACGATCCCCAGGAAGACGCCGGGCCGGACGTCCAGCGAGAACTCAGCAAGGACGGGCGGGGCGCCGGGCGCGTAGCGAATTTCGATATTTGCGGCGGCGAGCCGGGTGGGCATGACGGCACTGTTCTCCGCCCTCATTGTAGCAGAAACCGGGCGAAAAATGCCGAAGAAAAAGAGGGAGGAATGCCGGCAGCGCCCGTCGAACTATGGGAATGTATCATAAGGTACCCATTAGCAGAAACGCGGCGCGGCTTTTTGTTTTATTTGTGGAAGTCAAGCAACGCATGACCACGACAGCCGATCACTTCTTTAACGGCGTCCCTGAGGATGACTCACGGGACGCGCTGGCACTGGGGCAGCCCCTGGTGCCGGAAGCCCCGACAGTCGGGTCGTTCACGGACGACCTCGCCTCCTACATCAACCGCCTGACGCGGACCAAGCTGCTGACGGCGACCGAGGAAAAGTCGCTCTCGCGCAAGGCGCGCTACGGCGACAACATGGCGAAGGAGCGACTGATCGAGGCCAACATGCGGCTCGTCGTTTCCATCGCCAAAAATTACTTGGCGAGCGGCATCCCCATGGAGGACCTCATCCAAGAAGGCGCCATCGGCCTGATGACGGCCACCGAGCGCTTCGACCCGCGCATGGGCTACCGCTTCAGCACCTACGCGACCCAGTGGATACGCCAGTCCATCGGCCGGGCCATCGACAACAAGGCCAAGGCCATCCGCCTCCCTGCCCACATCTCCGAGTCGCTCCGCAAGATAGACAAGTCGCGCGCCGAACTGCACCGCCTCTTGGGCCAGGACCCGACCGTCGAGCAGATCGCCGACCACGCCGGCCTGTCCTTGAAGAAAATGAACAGCCTCCTCCAGACGACCCAAGAGCCGGTGTCGCTCGACATGACCGTCGGCGACGACGACAGCACCTCCCTAGGCAGCCTCGTCCTCGACCGCAACGCCCCCAACCCCCAGGACGAGCTGATCGCCCAGGAGATGCGCGGCGAGATCGAAGCCATCTTGAACACCCTGGACGACCGCGAGAAGATCATCATGCGGAAGCGATTCGGCTTCGACGAGGACGACAAAAGCGTCTTGCAGCAGATCGGCGACGAGCTGCACATCTCGCGCGAGCGCGTCCGCCAGATCGAGTCCCAGGCCCTCCGCAAGCTGCGCTCTGCCGCCCGCAAGAAGCGCCTGCGCGACTACTTGCAGGCGTGACCCGGCCGCTCTGTAGGGGCGCTGCTTGCTGCGCCCCTACGAGGACCCGCCGCAAGGACGTAGGGGCGGGGTCCCCCCCGTTCTTTACCGAATCGCAAGCAGCTTGTGCGTTTGCAGCGACAACCGTAGGCGCTCCGGGTCCGCCTTTACCGCTTCAATGCACAGCGCAACAGCGGCGGGGTTCAGCGCGTTCGGCTGCACGAACGTCGTCCGCCCGTGGCCGTGCGCGCCGTCCAGAGCGCGCGTCAGGTCCGCCTCGTCGTCCACCACATACTTGAACTCCGCCGCGTTCCCCTCGTACCACGGATGCAGGCGCCCGCCTTGCGGCTGCTTGGGCGAGACCGTCACATGGTCAATGCCCCAGTCAGGCCGGGGCCGCGTCCCGTTCGTCTCCATCTGCAAATGGTATCCCCGCGCGTGCAGCATTTCGCACAGACCTTGCAGATCGTGGATCGTCGGCTCGCCCCCCGTGAAGCAAACCCAGCGGCACCCGCCGCCGACGCGCCCGATCTCCTCGACCAGCTCGCTCACTGTATATGTCGCGTTGACCCGGAAATCGGTGTCGCAGAACTCGCAGGCCAGGTTGCAGCCCGCGAAGCGCACGAAGACCGTCGCCTGCCCCGTCCGCCCCCCCTCGCCCTGCAAGGAGTAGAAGATCTCGACGAGCGGTAGGCGGCCGTCTTTCACCAGCGCCATCGCCTCCCGTGTCGCCGAGGCCGGGTCGGGCGTCGCGCCCTGATATGCTTTGCCGGAGATCGTTTGCACCATGCCGTTAGTATACCCGAACCGATTTGCCCCGGCCATCCGTTAGGGGGACATGAACAGCCGTCCAAAGATCCCTTGGTCACACGGGGACAAGTTTCTGATGCTCATGCTCGGCCTGGTCCTGCCGTCCGCCCTGGGGCTGACCCTCTGGTCCCGCGCCCTAGACCGGAACCCAAACGTCTCCATCCCGACGCCGGTGGTGCCGACGCCGAACGCCCGCGACTCCTACATCGCCGCAGGCAATGCCGTGATCGACAGCGACAAAATCAGCTTCGCCGTTGGCTCGTGGAACCCGGCGACCAAGCCGTCGGGCGACAATCACTTCTACTCACCGGCGGACAAAGAGAAACTGGTGGCCGAAAACGCCGGGGCCATCAACACACTGCACACCGGCTTCCAGTGCCCTTACCAGGAGCCACCGCACAGGTCATTCAGCGCCACCTTCTCGCACTACCAGAAGATGCGGACACTGGCCCGGCTTTTGTTCCTGCAAGCACAGGTGGACAGTGGAAAGGGCGACTGGGGCGGGTCCGTTGGCGCCGACCTTGACGCGGTCCAGCTCGGCGAAACGATGCCGCGCGGTGGGCCGCTCATCGGGATGATGGTCGGTGACTCTTGCCAGGCCATCGGACGTCGGCACGCCTGGGACGCCGTTGACCACCTGAGCGCCACCGAGGCGCGGGCGGCAGCCCGGCGCCTGGAAACGATTCGTGCGGCCCGCGTCCCGTTCGCGGACGTACTGCAAGAGGAAGAATGGGAGACACAGGCGAGCCTGCTGGAGATGATGCACCGCCGGGACTGGCCCGGTGACATACTGGCGTCTTTTTCCCCTGATCAGCAGGGAAATCAGCTCGCGTCGAACTGGCAGACGGCGCCCCGTATCCGGCTAGCCGGGAAGCGGAACATCATGGCAAACTACACGCGCTATATGGACCAGAGCATCGCCGATGCGCGCCGGCCATATCCCGCTCATCTCCCGGACCCGCCATCGCCGAGCGATCCTGTGAACCAGATACTGCTGCCATTCCTTACCGAATACGGAGGACACTTGGATGATGTGAAAGCTGAGACGCAAAACGCCCTCTTGTTGACAATGCTGGCCCTGCGCGCCTACAGGCTCGACCACGGCGCCGGCCCGCCGACGCTCTCCGCGCTCGTGCCGCGCTACCTCCCTGCCGTCCCCGCCGACCCGTTCGCCCTGTCCGGGCCGCTGCGCTTTAAGCGCATCGGCGCGAAGTCCCTGCTCTACAGCGTCGGCCCGGACGGTAAGGACGACGGCGGCCGAGCGATCTTCGACCGCACGCTGCCCGCCCCGACGAACGCCGATGGGTACGACCGCCGCCGGGCGGTGCAGGA
>JANOOM010000353.1:0-3303 GCA_031421335.1 Armatimonadota bacterium | reverse complement strand
GTGACGCGGTGACTTATGGCGAGGAGATCAGTTGCGAGGGAATGAATCCCTCTCGTTCCGGGGGTAACGTCCTTCGGACGTGCGAAGGGGGCCTGTAGCCCGACCTTCTCGCTCGCTCCCGCGTAAAATTCGTCCCTAACTCAGCGAGACTGCCAGTTCCTGTCCCGCAGTCAAGGCGAGGCCCGGCGTGAAGGAGACGAGGGCGCGGCCTTCCCCATCCGCGACAGGGGCCGACACGGTGGCGGCGACCGGCTTGCCGCCCACCGAGGCCGTCAATGTTCGGTATGTCCCCGCCAGGGCCAGCGTGTTCAATCGCAGTTTACCGTATTGGAGTGCGATATTCGCGTGGAGTGTTGCGGCGTCTTGTTTCTGGGCGAACGTCCCCCACCCCTCGGCGGCGGTGAAGGCCGCTTTGAAGTCGTGTGGCGTCAGGCGCGGCGAGAACCCCAGATGCCCCTTCGGGCCGTGATGCTCATAGCCGCACAGGCTGACGAACGAACCGTAGCTCGCCATCGCGCGAGCATAGTGGTCGCTGCACTCGATCTCGTTGTAGGGGTTGCGGCGGGCCGCGTGGTAGCGATCATGAATGGCCCGCATCACAGCCAGGCCCTCGTGAACCATGCCCTCGGCGATCATATGGCCGGCGACCTGATGCTCGAAGCCACTCATGCACTCGTTGAAGTAGCCCACCTGCCAGTCTTGGGAGTTGCCGTAGGGGTGCGGCAGGTCCTTGGGGGTCGTCACCAGGATCAGGCCGCCATCGCCTTCCAGCGCGTAAGGCCGCCCCGCCGTGTTGTGGCGGCGGAACGGGCCGACGTCGGGGGCGAAGTTGTATTTGTAGAGCGCGCGCAGGGCGGAAACGGTCTTGTCCCGGTCCAGGACGCGCCCCAGGCCGACCTGCCAGGCCCAGCCCTGCCCCATCACCTGATCAACGTGGCACGTCCCATAGGCGCCCAGACTGGTCTCGTGGCCCGGCTGGGGCCGCTGGATGAAGTACTCGCCGTTGAACAGCCGCGTTTCCAGCGCCTCCCCGGTCTGCGCGGACTTCCGGCGGCAGAAGCGGGCGAACTCCGGGTCGCCCATCTCGGCCGCCATGGCCTCGCAGGCCCGCAGGGCGGCGGCGTAGAGGGAGGAGAGCCAGGCGATCTCGCCGTACCAGGCGGCGTCCAGCGTGTTCTCCTGCGCGCCGTCCAGCAGGCCGTTCCCGTCCGCGTCGTGGCGCATCAGGAAGGCCATCGCCTGCTGGACGCGGGGCCACAGGCGCTTGAGGAAGGCTCTGTCGGCGCTCATCTGGTGCTCGCGGTAGACGCCCAAGATCCGCCCGCACTGGCCGTCCACGGCCGGCCCGGTGTTCTCGCCCCGGAAGCCGATCTTGCCGGTCTTGGCGTCCAGGGCGACTCCGAAGTCTATGTGCTCGCGCGTGTAGCGCTCCATCTCCGGGAAGAGCCGCCCGACCGCCTGGGCGTAGTGCCAGACGTGCGTACAGGTCCCCTCGCAGCAGCCGACCCCTTCCCAGCCCCAGAAGCGGCCGGTGCCGAAGCGGTGGGCGGTCGTCGTCGCCAGGATGGAGGTGTTCAGGAAGGTGCGGTTCAGGAACCAGTGCGGCAGGGTCGAGTCTGTCCAGGTCCGGTGCCAGAGCTTGGTCTGGTGGGACAAGCGCGCATAGTGGCCGGCGACGTGCGCGGCCACGGCGGGGGCGTCGGCGAACCGCTTGGCGTAGTAGTTGCCGGTCCCGGCGTCCGCCACGTTCAGGCCGCTGTGGGGGAAGTGCCAGGCGATGACGAACGTCACGGTCTGCGTCTGCCCCGGCGCGAGCGCGATGGCCTTCGTGATCGCGCCGATCAGCTTCTTGCCGGTCTCCTGATGCGCCTCCGCCAGCGCGGGCGCCCCGAACACCGCGTCCGGGTCGGCCCGCGCCTTGCCGGTCCCCCCGCCGAGCAGGGCCAGCGCCATGGTCCCGTCGTCGCGGCCAGGGGCGGGGGACGCCTGGGCGGCGGGCGGCGTGTCGGTCTGGGCGATGTCGTCCACGCCGATGTTGCCCCAGCCGCCTTTGCCGTTGTCGTAGATCTCGATGACAGCGGACTGGCCGCCGAAGTCGCGGACGTCCAGGGCGGCCGGCCTCATGCGGTTGTCTTTGCGGCCGGTCGCCCGGCGCACGACCTTCCCCCCGATCAGGAGCCGCAGTCCGACCTCCTCGATGTCGTCGCCGCCGCCGATCAGGAAGGCTAGGTAATCGCGCTCGACCGTGAACGGGGGACTCGTCAGCGTCCCCGTCGCGCGGTCTTTCTCTTCGCTCGTCTTGCCGGGGGCCAAGGCGTGGGAGCTGACCACGCGCGCCCCGCCGCCCCCGACGTCGCCCTGATATTTGGGGATGCCGGTCCGCAGGACGGGGCCGCGCCCGAACGCTTCCCCGGTCGTCGTCCAGGGCGCGTAAGTCTCGCGCTCGAAGTCGTCCACCCGGATGTCGGGCCGCGCCCCGGCGCGCGGGGCCGGCGGGGGCGCCTCGAACCGGGAGGCGACGACGGTCGCCCCGGCCAGATGTCGGACCGTATTGGCGCGGCGGCCCGGCGTCACGGGGGCGGAGTCCAGGCGGCAGACGTTCTCCAGCCACCCCGCCACCTCGGCGGTGATGGGGAGGGCGCCCGTGTTGGTCAGCGCGAACTCGCAGACTGTCGCGGGCAGGCCCGAGTCGTCGGCGTCGAGCGGGATGAACGGCGAATAAGCCGTCAGCACGACCGAGACGGGCGAGGCCGGGTCGCTGTACCGGACGACGCCCAGCGGGTACTCGCCCGTGAACGTGACCTCGTGCCAGCCCCGCGCATCCAGGGGCCGCGTGACGCCGTCCACTCTGAGCGCGAACCCCTGTTCCAGCGGCGACTCCGCGTGGTGGGGCGCGACATAAGAAGCGCCGTCACGCGCACTCACGGACGCCGCGCGGCCACTGAAGTCGGTCCACGCGCCCTTGCCGGTGAAGACGCCTTCCTGGTTCTTGTTGAAGATGTCCCAGAGCCACAGCTTGCCGTCGCCGCCCAAGTACAGCGTCCCGCAGCAGAGGCCGCCGACGGGCATCCCGATGTATCCCAGTTCGCCGCGCGTCTTGGCCCAGACTTCCGGCGTCCCGCGCGCCGTCAGCGACCGCACCCACCGGGGGTCCAGCTTCTTGTCCGGCGGCACCCGCCGGGCGAAGTCGGACGCCGCGAACGGCCCGGCCATGACGGGCCAGGGGGCGAGCGCGGCGGCGAGGACGGACAGGCCGCTCAGGGTCAGGAACTCGCGCCGGGGCAGGGCGGGCGGGCGGCAGCC
>JANOOM010000352.1:0-2623 GCA_031421335.1 Armatimonadota bacterium | reverse complement strand
CCGTGCAACGGCGGCTGGCCCGCGAGGGATACCGCGTCGAGACCGCGCCGGGCGAGGAGGCGGGCATCGAGAAGATGCACCATGCCGACCGGGCCTATGACATCGTCATCACCGACATGAGCATGGAGGACTCCGGCTCGGGCATCCGCATCCTGGAGAACGCCGTCTCGCGAGACGTCTTCACCGAGGTCATCGTCCTGACCGCCTACGGCAACGTCGCCAACGCCGTCGAGTGCATGAAGCGCGGCGCTTTTGATTATGTGGAAAAGAACATGCCCGGCGTGGACGTCTTCGAGCTGCTGTGCCTCAAAGTCGCCCAGGCCGTCGAGCGCCGCCGGGCGGCTGTGGACACTGTCCGCCGACTCGAAGCGTTCACCAAGAGCCGGGGCGGGTTGGATCTCTAGCGGGGAATGACGGTATGACACAGATTTCGGGTGACACCCTTCAGTCGTGGGACGAAGCCTCGCGGCGCGAGTGGCTCGTCACGAACGGCATCGGCGGCTACGCGGCGGCAAGCCTCGCCGGGGCCAACACGCGGCGCTACCACGGCCTGCTCGTCCCCGCCTTCTCCCCGCCGGTGGGCCGCGCCGTCCTGCTCTCCAAAGTCGAAGAAGAGATCCGGGTCGAGGACCAGCTTTATCAGCTCTCGGCCAACAAGTACCCCAGCGTCGTCCAGCCGCAGGGGTTTCGGCACCTTTCCGCCTTCAGCACCCACCCCGTTCCCACTTTCACCTTCCTCTTCCATGAGGAGACCGTCGTTTTGGAAAAGCGTGTCTGGATGGCGCACGGCTTAAACACCGTCTACATCCGGTACACGCTGGTGAAGGCCCCTGAACCCGTCCGGCTGGCCCTCGTCCCCCTGCTGGCCTACAAAGACTACCACACCGAGCAGCATCGCTGGGACGGTTTCACCGCCGACCTGAGCGTCGAACCCGACGGCCGGCTCCAGTTCGTCGCGTTCCCGACGGCAAATCCGCTTTTCCTCCAGGTCAAGCCGTCGCTGTCCTTCGAAGAACACAGCGGCTGGTTCTACAACTTCGAACACCCGCGCGAGCAGGAACGCGGCCTGGAGTTCACCGAGGATCTCTACTGCCCCGGCCGCTTTGGCGGCGTCCTGTCGCCGGGCCAGTCCATCACACTGGTGGCGACCGCCGAGGCCGAGCGCCCCGCCGAGCCGGAAGACGCGCTCGCCGCCGAGACCGACCGCTTGAACGCGCTGCTGGCCGCGGCGAACGTTCCGGCTGGCGATGACGCCCGCGTGGCCCTGACTTTGGCCGCCGACCAGTTCATCATCGAGAAGTCCGCCCGCGTCGCCCGGTCCACGGTCATGGCCGGCTATCCCTGGTTCACTGACTGGGGCCGCGACACCATGATCTCCCTGCCCGGCCTGTGCCTGACCACCGGGCGGCACAGCGTCGCCCGCGAGATTCTGACGTCGTTAGCAGGCGCGGCCCACGATGGCCTGCTGCCCAATCGCTTTTCCGACAGCGGGACTGGGGCCGAATACAACACCGTGGACGCCAGCTTGTGGTTCTTCCACGCCGTCTACGCCTACGCCCAGGCGTCGGGGGACTGGGACTTCGCCCAGGCCGAGATGCTGCCCGTCCTCCGGGCCATCCTGGACGCCCACATCAAGGGCACCGACTACGACATCGGCGTGGACGAGGCCGACGGCCTGCTCCACGCCGGCCATACGGGCGTGCAGCTCACCTGGATGGACGCCAAGGTCGGCGACTGGGTGGTGACGCCGCGCACCGGCAAGCCGGTCGAGATCAACGCCCTGTGGCACAACGCCCTGTGCGTGACCGCCGAGCTGGCCGAGCGCGCCGGCGAGTCGGGCCTGGCCGCCGACTGCCGACGCCGCGCCGCCTTGGCGAAGGAGTCGTTCGCGCGCCTCTTCTGGAACGACGCCGCGCACTGCCTGTTCGACGTGCTCGGCCCGGATGGTCAGCCCGACGCTTCCCTGCGCCCCAACCAGATCTTCGCGGTCAGCCTGCCCTTCCCCGTTATTGAGGGCGAGCAGGCCCGCGCAGTCGTGGACGCCGTCGCCGGGTCCCTCCTGACGCCGTTCGGCCTGCGGACATTGGCACCCGGTGCGCCCGACTACCACGGCCGCTACGCGCCGGGCGACCCGACCGCCCGTGACGGGGCCTACCACCAGGGAACCGTCTGGCCGTGGCTCCTGGGCGCCTTCTGCGACGCCCACCTGAAAGTCTACGGCGACAAGGCCAAGACCCGCGCCCTTCTTGGAACGCTGCTCGGGCCGGGCCTCTCCCAATACGGCGTCGGCAGCCTGTTTGAAGTGGCCGACGGCGACGCCCCCCACGCGCCCAACGGCTGCCCCGCCCAGGCTTGGAGCGTCGCCGAGGTGCTGCGGGCGTATGTTGCTCTCCAAGATGCCTAACCGCCCGGCAACAAGCACAGGAGCCGCCCGTGTGACACGGGCGGCTCCTTCTTGTTTGTGAAAGGCCGGGACGCACCCGGCGCCTAGCCGTGACTGACCGGCGGCACGGGGTCTAGGGCGAGCGGAAGTTGCCGATGGTGTCAAAGCCGAAGCTTCCCTGGCTGCCCACCGTCCAGCCACTGGTGGCCCCCTGGTTGCGGTTCTGGCCGCCGCTGATTG
>JANOOM010000351.1:0-2180 GCA_031421335.1 Armatimonadota bacterium | reverse complement strand
CCGGCTCGAAGCGCAGCCAGACCGGGTAGCCGCCGCTGTCCCACTCGGCGCAGACGTAGGGTCCGACTCGGACGATGGCGTACAGGTCCATCGCCTTGACCATCTTCAGGAAGGCGTCGAGGTCGTGGTCGCCCGCAAAATCGAACTGCCCCGACTTCGGCTCGTGGAAGTTCCACATGTTGTAGATCTCCACGCAGTTGAACCCGGCCCGCTTGAGCCGCAGCAGCCGGTCGCGCCACAGGGCGCGCGGGACGCGGCAGTATTCCATGCCGCCCGAGGCAAGAAATGTCCGCTTCCCGTTCAGCAGGAAGCCGCGCCCGTCGAAGTTGACATAGGGCGCGGCGGCGGGCGCGGGCGGGAAGATGCCGTCGTTGGCGCGGGCAGTCTGCGCGGCCGCGCCGAGGAGGAGCAGGCCGAGGAGGGTAGATGTGAGTCGTGCTGGATGTTTCATAGTGGGGTGAGGGTTTCTTTCCGTCAGAGCGAACACGAGAAAATCTATGGCCTCTGGTCTTTCGGTCCATTGAGGTGGACACTCGCTCAGTCTAAGCCTTGGGTTTCACTCCAAAGGATTCATAAAGAGGCTGTCGTTACCATCCTCCGAAATCCGAGAAGACATCATAACCTCCTACTAACATCACTCCTTCAGCTTCCAAAGCTTTGGTGGCGATTTTACAGATGTACTTCTCGTCTTTCGGGATAGAAACCTCTGATCCGGGGGCTTCATGGTGGATATAGCAAACGTGTGTCCCAGCTTGACTAGCCTGAAAGTAGACCACCCGTGCCCCTTTTTTGATCCTCTTGCTTGGATATATCCAGACCAGATATGCGGAGATGGAATTATCCTCATCTTCATACTGCAACACGCTAGTTTTAGGCTTTTTCTTTGACATTGGCGTTAGAAAATGAGAGAAGTCTCAAGCCTCCTCAACCGGCACAAACGTCGTCGCCAGGGTCTGCGTCTGGCCCGTCTCCCCCGCCCGGTAAGCCGCCTCGATGATCTCGACGACGTGGCGGGCGTGTTCCGCCGTGGCCGGGGTCGGGATGCCCTCGCGGGCGAGGTCCACGAGCTGCATGATGTCCTCGAAGACGTGCGCCTCGTCCATGCCGAGGTGCGGGCCGACGATGTGGGGGCCGTAGGGGCTGACGGTCTTGTCGTCCCGGTGGGGGTAGTCGAGGGGCTGGCCGTTAAAGCTCAGGCCCGCGATGCTGCCCTTGGTGCCGAAAAATGTGGGCTGGCCGAAGGCGGTCAAGGTCCCGGCGAAGGTCCCGTGGACGAACGCGAAGAGGGCGCCGCCGAAGTCCAGCACCATCAGCGTGTTGTCGTCGGCGTCGGAGGGATACATCGTGCCCTGGAACTCGCGCTCCTTGATGCCCACCCCCGACATGGCCGTGACGCGGCGGGCCGGGCCGAGGATGCCGGTCAGGGCGTGCAGGCCGTAGACGGTCATGTCGTACAGCGGCCCGCCGCCGGGCTTGCGCCAGTACCAGGAAGGGTTGATGTTGCTGAGGACGTCCGAGCCGCCCCGCACGCCCTCGTGTTCGTGATAGTCCTCAAAGGCCGCGCCGGTCGCCGCCCACGAGAGCTGGCCCAGGGCGCCGTCTTTGATCATCCGGCGAATGCGCTGATTGGCTGGGCGGATCATCTGGCCCGGCGAAGCGACCAGCTTGACATTGGCCGTGGCCGCCGCGCCAATGAGCTGCGTGGCTTCATCCGCCGTTGTCGTCATGGTCTTGTTGAAGTGGACGTGCTTGCCGGCCTTGACGGCGGCCATCCCCTGCGCGAAGTGCAGCCCGATGGGGGTTCCCAATGTGACGGCGTGGACGTTCGGGTCGGCCAGCAGGTCCGCGTAGTCTTCATACGCGCGCTTGACGCCGTACTTGTCGGCGGCGGCCTGAGCGCGGCCCGGCACGGGGTCACAAACGGCGGCGAGGGTGACGCGGTCCTGGACGTCCGGCAGGCAGAGGTGCTGTAGGGCGGCCCGGATGCCGATGCTCCCCGCGCCGACGACTCCCATCCCGAGGGGTGCTGTCATGGTGTTGGTTTCCTGGACGTGTTCGGTGTGCTTGCGAGGCTGGATGAAAGGACATTCGGCGGGGGGCGGCGAATGTCCTGCGTGGCAGGGGATGCTTGTAGAGGTGATTGGTCTTTGTGGGCGACTGAAGTCGCGCCAACAAGTTCG
>JANOOM010000350.1:0-4525 GCA_031421335.1 Armatimonadota bacterium | reverse complement strand
GCTGCCGGTCAATAACCGGCAGGGCCTGGGGCGTGTCATAATACGACGGCGACGTTTCGGGGTCGCTTTTCTTCTGCACCCGGCCGCCGCCGGCTTTAGGCGTGGGCGTGCGGGTGATTTGTCTCCTGGGACGAGTACCCTGCCCTGAACGGGAACAGATTGCACGGGGGTTCAGCCCTGGGTTCCTTTCGGCTGGTTCTGTCCCAGCGCCTCCAGCACCCACCGCGCCCGCCGCCGGACGTTCGGGTCGTCGTGCGCGAGCCGCCGCGTTAGTCGCTCGCGCAGGGCGGGCGCGTCCACCTTGCACGCCAGGCGGCAGTAGTCGCGGAACTCGCGCCCATCGCGGCGATCCACGACCGACAAGACCACTCGATGCAGCCGGGAGATGTACCGGGTGGGAATCTCCATTTGCTTGAGGGCGTGGATGAAGTCTTCTTTAATGCAGCCGGAGCCAAACACCCAGGGGTCATCCTCCAAAAACGTAACTGCCATCTCCATTCCGGCCGCGTCACCCGCGCAGAACTGGCGGTACGCTTTCCAGAAGCCGGGCGGGTAGACCACGTTGATCTCGGGATGATCTTCCGCGACTCGCTTTTGCCACCCCCCACGGCCCGACGGGTCAAATCGCCTGTGTTCGTGCTACTTGCGTGCGCTCATGCCGCCCCGTCCATCACCTTATTATAGCTCACCATCGCCGGCTCCGCTTGGAAGCCGAACTTGCGGTTGATGGCGAGCATCGGGGCGTTGTCCTCGTGGTTCTCGGTCGTCATGATCGTCACGCCCGCCGCCCGCGACGCCTCGTAGGCGCGCACCTTCAGGGCCGTCGCCAGGCCGTGACCCCGGTAGTCTTTCAGGACGCCGGTGAGCCACTGCATTCCGACGTGCGGGGACTCGGCCTTGGGGGCGACGTGGCACTCGGCCACCCACTCGCCGCTTACCTCGGCCAGCAGGACCAGGTCGGCCCGCCACTCGGGGCGCTCGATGACGAATTTGCGCCAGTCCTCGAACGGCTCCATCGTGAAGGGCTGCTCGTCGCGGCGCGGGATGTCGTAAATCAACGGCACTTCTAGATCATAGTAGCGGCGCAGGTTCTCCTCCGACTCGCCTGCCTCGGCTAACGTGAAGATACGGGCGCCGTAGGCTTCCGCCTGGGCGACAGACGCGAGGAACGGGGCGGCGTCCCAGCGGGTCAGGTCCAGGAACGAGGGCGTTTCGCGCTCCTGCTCGGCGAAGCCCCGTTTCTGCAAGAAGGCGATGGCCGGCTCCTCGGGGGTCCACTCGCGGAACGAGGTGACCATGCGTTTGGCGCCGCGCCCCTTGGCGAAGTCCAAAGCTTTATCATAAAGCATCGTGCCGATGCCGCGCTTCCGGGCCTCATGGGCGACGGTGATCTCGAAGTCGCAGACGTCTTTGAGCTTGAACCCGGTCGTGTTCAGGTCGGCGGTGGCCAGGAACGCGATCGCTTGGTCGGTTTCGGGGTCGGGGACGACCAGCCGAACATCAACAAGCTCGGGCTTGCGGAGCTTGTCCTGCCGCGCCCAAGCAGCGGCGGTGTTCAAGCGGTGGGCGGGCCGGTCGCGGTTGCCGATGGCGACAATGGCCTCGCGGTCGTCGGGTCGGAAGGGGCGTATCTCGAAGTTGGGCATAAGTGTGTCTCCTTTGGGAACCCACCCCGCCGCGAGCGGCGGCCCTCCCGGAGCGGGAGGGCGAAGAGGTTCAGACGCTCGTGGCTAAACTCTCTCGCGGCTAAACTCTTCCTCCTCCCGTTTCGGGAGGAGTACCCGCGCAGCGGGGGAGGTGGGTTCATAGATTCTTGCTGTAGCTGACGCCAGGGGCGTCGGGAACGAAACCGAGCTTCCGGTTGATGGCGCGCATCGGGGCGTTGTCCTCGTGGTTCTCGGTCGTCAGGAGCGGGCAGCCGCGCGCTTGGGCGGCGTCAATCGCCCGGAGCTTCAGGGCCATCGCGAGGCCCTTCCCCCGGTAGGCGGGCAGGACTCCGGTGAAGAAGGTCCATCCGACGTTCGTGTGCTCCTGGAACCCGAACTGCGTCACGCCGATCCATTCGCCCGCCCCAGTTTCGGCGAAGATCAGCGCGTCCGGGTCGTACTCCGTCTGGCTGAACCCTTTGACGAACTCCTCATAGGGCGGGAACTCGGGGTGAACGTCGTTGGTCGGGATGTCCGGCAGGAGGGCGGCCCCGAGCGCATAGAACTTGCGCCGGTTCGCCTCGGTGTCGCCGGCCTCGGCCATGGACACCAGCCGGACGCCCCCAGTCTCGGGCCGGTCGAAGCGCGAGGCGTCGAACGCCGTGAGGTCCAACTTGATGGGCACGTCCCGGTCTACCTCGGTAAACCCGCGCCCCTTCAGGAAGCGCACGGCCGGCTCGTCCGGCTCGAACAGGCGGAGGTAGACCATGGCCCGGTCCAGGCCGCGCTGACGGGCGAATCCCAGCATCTCCTCGAAGAGCGCTCCGCCGATGCCCCGGCGCTGATGGCCTTTTTCGACCCACAGGCCGAACCAGCAGACGCCGGGCTTACGCCACGGCGACGTACCCTGGTCGGTGGCGCTGAGATAGGCGGCGGCCGGCTCGCCGGCGCACAGGCGCAGGGACACTTCTTCGGCGGAGCGGAGGGCATCCTCACGCTCCCACTCTGCGACCGTCTCCTGCAAATGGGACGGCCTGCGCGCGTTGCGGAGCGCGACGATGGCCGCGCGGTCCTCGTCCCGGAACGGCCGGATTGTGATGTTGGTCATGGTATGCTCTCCTGCCCTGATCGTTGGGCGGGTTCCACAGGGCTGCGGGTTTGAGTGGGGCAAGGCTTCAGTGGGGCAAGGCTTCAGTGGGGTAACCCGCGTGCTTTAGAAGCGCAAGCCTCAGCCCCGTGCATCCCTCCCCGCGTTCCGCAGGGCCGAATGGAACGTCGCTGCCAGGCACAGCAGGCCCTGGGGTATGAACGTGATCAGCACGGTGGGCACCGGGCCGTATCTTTGCAGCAGCCACCCGGTCAGGGCCAGCCCCACCGGGCCGCTGCTGAAGGCGACCAAGCGAAAGACGCTGTTGACACGCCCCTGCAAGGCGTCCGGGATCTGCCCCAGGCGGTATGCATACTGCGTGCCCAGGAAGACCGGCACGACGATGAACGACAGGGCGTTGACGATCCCCAGCACGATCAAAGATGGCGCCAATGCATACCAGAGCCAGGTCACGGCCCAGACCCAGGCCGCCCCGATCATCAGCGGCCCGAACCGGAACCGCTTCTGCAACGGAAGCGCCAGCAGCGAACCCACGACGCCGCCCGCCCCACCGGTCGCAAGCAGCAGGCCGACGGCGACCGGGCTGGCCCCGAACCTCTGCGCCTGCACGATCAAGATCAAGGCCCAGCCTGCACAGGACATCATCAGCACGCCGGTCAAAAGGGCGACGAACCGGATGACCCGGTGCGCGTACAGCCAGCGCAGCCCTTCCTTGATCTCCGCCGCTAAGTTCGGGACGTGGCCCCCAGCTAATGGCGCAGGACGGACGTCCGTCTTCATGGTCAGCAGGGCGACCACGGAGAACAGATATGAGACCGCGTCGGTCAGGAACGGGACGCCCCGGCCCAGCCCGTACAGCAGGCCGCCGAGTGATGGCCCGATCAACCCCGAGACGCCGTAAATGGCCTCGTTCTGCGCCACGGCCGCCACGAGCTGCTCTTTGGAGACGACCCGTACCAGGCAGTTCGACTCGGCCTGGTTGAAGAATACGAACAGCGTCCCCTCGACGAACGTGACGGCGAAGAGCTGCCACAGCATCAGGTGGCCGAATGCCAACGTGAGCGGGATGCTCGCCAGGGCTAGCGCCCGGCCGGTGTCGCAGGCCAGCATGACCCGGCGCGGGTCCCAGCGGTCCACGAGTGCCCCGGCGGGCAGGACCAGAAAGAAGTACGGGATGCCGCGCAGAGCCGCCAGCAGGCCAGCCTTAGCGGGCGAGTGCGTCAGGGCCAAAATCAAGAGCGGCAGGGCGAGCTGCGACACCTGCGAGCCGACCGCCGAGGCCGCCTGCCCGCCCCACAAGCGCCAGAAGTCGTGGTTGTGCCGGAGCGAGCCGGTCGGCGGTGCGGGTGGGATTTTATCTGTCACGCTTCGTTGGACGACGGCTTTTTCTTCGACAACGGACATGAACGCTCCTTTGCGTATGGTTTTGCTGCGTGAGCGGCGCTACTCGTGCGCCCCTTCAACGGGACCGGGGCCGCCGCCTGATGTGTCTCGGGGGCGCGCGCCATGGGCGCTCAAGACCGGCCGCGCCGCCGCCTCGCTGGCGGCCACCTGCCGGGCCAGCCGCTCGTAGGCGAGGTGGCGCCGGGCCGACTCGGCAAGCGCGCCGGTCTGGTCATGCGGCGAACCGGCCGGGTCCTGTATAAGTTGGTTTTCTCTTTCTATGATGGTGTTCATGGTGTTCTCCGAACCTAACCCCGGCGCTCGCACCCGGATGGCCCTACACCGCCCCCAAGATCTGCGTCACCTGGCTCTGGGTCTCGACCAGCTT
>JANOOM010000349.1:0-3097 GCA_031421335.1 Armatimonadota bacterium | reverse complement strand
CCGCCTCGCGCGGCGTCGCCGGGACGCGCGGGCGGACCCTGCTGATAAACATTCCAGGCGTCGCCAGGGGCATGGCCGATGAGGGCCGGCTGACGCTCGCCACGCAGGCCCTCATGACCGTGCTGCCGGATATTCTGGCGGGAATCTTGGAAAGCCCCGAGATAAGCCCGGGTTGACCCTGACCGCCGAAAAATGATATACTACCGACATGACGGCCCTGCCCCTCGACCTCTCCTATAGTCTGTTCGGCTCCGCCCCTGCCTCGGTCCTCGCGCCCAAGGCCCCCGAGGAGGCGCAGGAGATGGTGCAGCAGGCGTCCGGCAAGGCTGTTGTCCCCTGGGGCGGCGGGACGCGCCGACATCTGGGCCACGCGCCCCTCTCCTATGACCTGACGCTCCTGACGACTCATCTGAACCGGATCACCGATTATGCGCCCGCCGACCTGACCATCACGGCGCAGGCCGGCGTGACCATCACGCAGTTGCAGGAGACTCTGCGGGCGCACGGCCAGTTCCTGCCCCTCGACGTCGCCCTGCCCGACCGGCAGACCATTGGTGGCGTCATCGCGGCGCGCGCCGACAGCCTGCGCCGGTTTGCCAACGGCAGCGTCCGCGACTCGCTGCTGGGCGTCACCGTCGTCAACGGCCTGGGCGAGACGATCAAAGGCGGCGGCAAGGTCGTCAAGAACGTCGCCGGCTACGACCTGCCCAAGCTCTACTGCGGCTCGTTCGGCACCCTCGGCCTGATCGTCGAAGCGACCTTCAAAGTCGCGCCCCTGCCGCCGGCCTCGGCCACCGCCCTGCTGCCGCTGGACCCGAACCACAACAGCGAGGACGTTCTGGACAAGCTGCTGGCGTCCGAACTGGCGCCCTCGTTCCTGTTCCTCCTTTCTCCCGGCGCGGCCCAGACCGTCCTGCCGGACGCGGCCCCCGCCCAGTATGTCGTTTTGGGCTTCGACGGTGACCCCGCCGCCGTCGCCTGGCAGGCCGAAACGCTGGGGGCCGGCGTGCTGCCGGAAGAAGAAGGCGCGCTCGTCCGCGCCTGCCTGCGCGACTTCGCCCAAGACGAAGCGCCCATGACCACCTCCTTCCGCATCCTCTCGTCCCAGGTTGGCGCCTTCTCCCGCATGGTCGAGTGGACCGCCCGCCGTGCCGGGATGGATGCCCGCGTCGCCGCCGACGCCGCCCTCGGCGTGATGACCGCCCACTTCACGCCCATTGGCGAGGACGCCGATTGGGCCGCGTTCTATGCCGACCTCAAAGACAAGGCCGACCGCTGTGGCGGCAGCTTTGTTATCGAGCGGATGCCGGACGTTTTGCGCGCCCTGGACACGCCCGTTTGGTCACCGGTCCTGCCCGACTTCGGCCTGATGGCCCGTTTGAAAGACGCCCTGGACCCCGGTCGGATGTGGAGTCCGGGCCGTTTCGTGGGGAGACTATGACGACAAATCAGCACGAACAAGACTTGATGGCCTGCGTCCACTGCGGCCTGTGCCTGCCCTCCTGCCCGACCTACCTTGAGACTGGCAGCGAGGCGGATAGCCCGCGTGGGCGGATCGTGATGATGCGGAAGATGCATGAGGGCACCCTTTCTCCCCAGGATGCCGACGTCACCCGCCATCTCGACCTGTGCCTCGGCTGCCGTGCCTGCGAGACGGCCTGCCCTTCTGCCGTCCCCTACGGGCGCCTCCTGGAGACAGCCCGCGAGCGCATCAATGACGAGCGCGCCCGGCCCCGCCGCACGGACCTGTCTCGGTGGGCCTTGCTGGAGACGCTCACCCACCCGCCCTTGATGACGGCGGCGATGCGTGCTGCTCGGGTCGTGACTGGCGGCATCGTCCCCGCACCCGCCGTGCGCCTACTGTCCGGTGACGCCAAAGCCGCCGCGCAGACGACGAGCCTGCCCGACACGCTTTCGCCCCCGCTGCCGCCGGCTATGACTCCGGCAGTCGGCATCAAGCGCGCCCGCGTCGGCGTCCTCGCCGGCTGTGCCATGCGCGTCCTGTTCGGTGACGTCAACGCCGACACGGTCGCCGTCCTCGCGGCCAACGGCTGTGAGGTCCTGGTGAACCGGCGGCAGGGCTGCTGCGGCGCCCTGCACGGACACAATGGCTACGCCGACGAAGCGAAGTCCCTGGCTCGCTCGCTCATTGATGCCTTCACGCCGTTCGACGGCCTGGACGCGATCGTCGTCAACTCGGCGGGCTGCGGCAGCATGATGAAGGAGTACGGCCACCTCCTGGCCGGCGATCCTGCCTACGCCGCCCGCGCCGCTTCCTTCGCCGCCAAGGTCCGAGATGTCTGCGAGTGGCTGGACGAGTTGGGCTGGGTCGCCCCCTTCCGTGCCGTCGTCGATGCCCCCGTGACGATGACCTACCACGACGCCTGCCACCTCGCGCACGGCCAGCAGGTGTGGGACGCGCCCCGCGCCCTGCTGTCGCTTCTGCCCGGCGTCCAGTGGGTATCGCTGCCCGAAAGTGAGGTCTGCTGCGGCTCGGCGGGGATCTATAATCTCACTGAACCGACGATGGCACGGAATTTGCAGGAACGGAAGTTGGAGAACATCCTGGCCACCGGCGCCTGCACCGTCGCGGCGGGCAACCCCGGCTGCCTGTCATGGATCGGGGCGGGCCTGAAGGAGCGTGGACTGGCCGACATTCGCGTCGCCCATCCCGTCACGCTGCTGGCCGTGGCTCTGCAAACGTAAACCTTATGCTGACACAACACATCGAAGAACTCTGCCTGGACCTCCACGCCCTCGCCTCCCATGAGGCGGCGCTGAACGCACTTTCGGACGCCGTCCTGCATGCCTTCAACAACGGCGGCAAATTGCTCACCTGCGGCAACGGCGGCTCGGCGGCCGAGGCCGCACATCTGGCCGAGGAGTTCACGGGCCGCTTCTACCGCGAGCGGCCTTCGCTGCCGGGCCTCTGCCTGTCCATTGACGGCACTTTGCTGACCTGCATCGGCAACGATTATGGGTTCGATGAGGTCTTCGCCCGCCAGGTCCGCTCGCTGGGGATGCCGGGCGACGTGCTGGTCGTCTTCACGACGAGCGGCAACTCGGAGAACGTCGCGCGCGCGCTCGCCGTGGCGAA
>JANOOM010000348.1:0-4694 GCA_031421335.1 Armatimonadota bacterium | reverse complement strand
CTCGACGTCCACGGTCTGGGCCGCGTCGCCTACTACGGCAAGGCCGGGCGCGGACAGATGCACGGTGGCCTGGACTCTCTTATTCGTGTTGTTATGAACCAGGCCGATCAATCGCCCGGTGTCACCCGCCAGCAGGAAGGGCGGCGCTTCCAGGCGGACCAAAAGGTCCTTGCTGACGGTGACGGCAGCGACGGCCTTGCCGACGCGCGTGTCCGCCGTGTGCCCGTAACTCGTGATGCGCCAGGTCGTCAGGGTGTCCGGCAGGGTAAACTGCACGGCCGCGTTGCCGTCCGGGCCGGTCCGGAGGGCGGGGCGCCAGAGGGCGGTGTCGGGAAACTTGTGCCGGATGTCAATGTTGGCCGCGCCTTTATCCACGTCCCCAAGCGTCTCGGTCTTGCACGAGTAGTCGGTCTGGACGGCGTCTTCCTGAGCGGGCTGGAAGGCGTCAGCGATGGTCTGAGGGGCTTCCGGCTTGATGGCGTAAATGGCGCCGTCCACGACGCCCAGTGAGACCTCGGCGGGGACGGGGGCGCCCGAGGCGTCCCGCGTATGCACGATAATGGTGGCCTGCCCGCCCGGACGGTAGGCGGTCTTGTCGGTGCTGAGGGAGACTTGCAGGCCGCGCCGATCGTCGTCCATGGTCAAAGTCGCGTCGCTGCTCTCGAACTGCTTGGCATTGACCGCGCAGACCTTGACGCGCACGGAAGGCGCGTCGTCCAATGTGACGGGCAGGTCTAGGGCGTTCGAGTGGCGGGCCAGCGCGACCGTGAACGCCCGGTACAGCGTCGTGCCCTCGACGGTGACCAGGGCGGCCGGGCCGGGATGGGCGGTGTTGATGAGGACGTGTGCGGTCTGGCCCGGCGCGTACTTGGCGCGGTCCAGCACGACGGACAGGTCGGAAAGACGGGCCGGCAGGGCGCGGTCTGCCTGGGCCGTGTCGCCGGGGACCCAGACGCCGACGTCCGCCGTGACCTTGTTGCCGCGCCGGTCCGTGCCGCTCGTGTGGATACTCAGCAGGCCGTTCTGCGCCGCCGTGACCGTCGCCGCCGCTCTGCCGTCCGACCCGGTCGTGACGTGGGTATCGCTGATGGAGTTCGCGGGCGCCTTGCCGTCCGGCGTGTCGGCCGCGTAGTCCGCGCTGACCTCGACGTCCTGCCCCACCTGGGGCGCGTCCTGGGCGTTGCGGGCCGAAACCGTGACCGTCACCTTGTCGCCCTTGTGGCAGGCGTAGACGTCCGGGGTGGCCGAAAGCGAGAACTCGCCCTGCGCCACCGTTGCCTTAGCTTCGGCGCTGACGGCGTGGCCGGAAGCGTCGTCTACGTCGGCATCTACCGTGTATTCCTCGTCGCCGCCGACCGCGCCGCTCTTGGTCGGCAGCCGCAGGAACGCCTGCCCATTGCCGTCCAGCGTGACTTGACGCTCGACTGACGGCTCGCCGCTCGTGTTCGGGCCGTCACCCTCCCCCTCGTCTCCGCTGCTGAAGCCGCGCAGGGTCGCCTTTGCCCCGCTCACCGGCGAGCCATAGTAGTAGGTCGCTGTGACCGTGACGTCCACGGTGTCGCCGTGGACGTAGCGGGGCCGGGAGAACGTCACCGTCGCCGAGTATTCGGGCTTGTGGTAGGCGGCGACGTCGAACGTGGCCTGTTCTTTGTGCCCGTCCATCAACGCCTGGACGGTATATTCGCCCGTCAGGGCCTCGGACGAAAGTGTCAGGGCCATGTTCCAAGCCCCCAGATCGTCCGTCGTCAGGTCTGCGTGCTTGACGAGGTTGTCCTGCGGGTCCCGGACATCGAGGTTGACCGGGCGGGCGGCGGGCAGTGCGAAGCCCTTCCCCCGGTCGAACCAGCGGCTGATGCCCTCCAGATGGATAATCTGGCCGGGCCGGTAGACGGGCCGGTCCGTGTAAAGAAAGGCGCGCAGGGACCGGCCCGCGACACTCGCTGCCGTGCCGAGGGCCGGCTCGTCGCCTTCGGCGTTGCCGGACTCAGTATTGGGCGTGTTCAGGCCGTAGGACAGCGCGACCGTCGAGGCGCCCGCCTGCGCCACCAAGATGCCGTCGCTCTCCGCCGCCGCGCCCGCCGCCGAGAGATGGGCTAGGCCGTCCGCACCGGTCGTTGCCCTGCCCAGGAGGTGCGCCGAGTCGCCCTCGGCGTACAACCGCAGGGCCGCGTTCGGGACGGGGCGGCCCGTCGTCAGGTCGGAAACGAAGGCCAGTGTCTGCGTCCCGTAGCTCTTGCGGACCAGGGCGAGGTTCGTCACCCGCACCCAGCCGGTCGCCGTGACCGTCTTGCTTTCCTCGTTCGCTGAGGCCGAAACGCGGTACAGGCCGGGCGAAAGCGGCCCGAGCGGGAGGCGCTCGTAAAACGAGCCTTCTTTGTCGGCGTGGCCGACGGTATAGATCCAGTGCCGGACCGGGCTGAACTCGCCCGCCCAGAGGGGCTTCTTCTCAGGGGAGTCGTCGTGGATGGACCGCGCCAGCAGCGAAGGCTTGTGGTACAGTGCCCCGCCGATGTCCAGCTTGTCCAGCGTCAGGTGCAGGATGCGCGTCCTCAGTGCCCCTTGCAGGGGGAGCAGGGGCGCCTCAGTGGGAGTCCAGTCGAGGGTCGTGGCGGAAAAGCTCAGGGTGGGCTCTTCGCGCTTCAAGGGCAGGGTGATCTGCGCGGCTTGTTCCTCTAACACGACGACGCTGTGCTTATCGTCAGACGAGTGCATGGCTGTGGAGGCGCTGAGGGTGTACTCGCCGACCCGGACGCGGGACAGCATGAACCGCCCCTGCGCGTCCGTGCGCGTGTGCCACTCAGTTTGTGGGGCGCTCGGCCCGCCGGACAGGCCGACGTCCTTGTCTTCCTTGCTATCCTGGGTCCAGCCGAGCGGCGGACCCGCCAAAGTGGTCTCAGAGTCTGCCGCTGGCGGCGCATCGGCGTCGTCTCTTGCGTCGTCTTTCAGTGACAGCGACACATCCGCATCCGTCAGCGGCAGGCCCGAGACGGCGTCCACGCAGACGCCCCGGACGGTCCCCGTCGCCGGCTGCGACCACAGCAGGGCCGCACAAACCAGGGCGGTGACGGCGACAAGCAGGGCCAGAAACAGGCGGCGCGCATCGGCATCGGGCAGTTCAGGCGCGCGGGCTGGACGTGAGACCATCGGGTTCCCCTTTCCGCGCCGCACCGTCGGTTGGCACCAGCAGGCGCAAGATCAGGGCCGCCGCGCCCAGCACGACCAGGGCGACGCGCACGGTGCGCGTCGGCTCATTGATATGGGTGATGAGCGGCAGGAACTGGAACAAGATGAGGCTGAAGAGAAGGCCGCTGAGGAGGGCCGCTTCCTGCCGCAGACGCGCCTGCCCGGCCGCCAGCAGCAGCCCGACGGCCACGCCCAGCAAAACGCCTACCACCGAGCGCGGCTGCCAGATGTAGTCCAGCAGCAGGGCCGGCAGGGCCAGAACGACGACCCACTGGAGCAGGGCCGCCCAGCGCGCCGAGCGCAGTCCGTCCCCACCGCCCGCCGCCCACTCGGCCGCCGCCAGCGGCAGCAGGGCGCCGAGGCTGACCGCGAACAGGTCCCAGATATCGCCCGGCCCGCTGGCATGGACGGCGGGGCCGTTCTGCAAAGTCGCCAGCCGGTAGACCAGCAGCACGGCCGCGAACCCCATTCCGACCCGCCCGGCCCGCCCGCCGTCGCCCGAAAGCAGGACAGACCCGGACACGAGCCAGCCGCCCCCTATCAGCAGGGCCAGCCCGTATCCGGACCACAGAGCGAAGGCCAGCGCACTGCCCGCCGCCAGCAGGACCAGCCCCGCCGCTGACTGCTGCCGGTCCCCCGCACTGCGACCTAGCCGGGCCAGCAGGCCGAACACGACCGCCCCCAGCACGACCAGTTCCAGCGGGCGCCAGGAAGGCGCGATCCGCGACAGCGGCAGCAGGACGAGAACGAGGGCGGACCCCAGCGGCACCAACCCCGCCGGCAGGCGCGTCCGCCCCGCCACAGTCGAGGCCAGCGACAGGACTGCACCTAGCAGCAGCGGCACGTCGGCCCAGAATTCCTGCTGCCGCGCCGCCGCCCGCCCGAACCCGATCAGCACGGCCCCGGCCAGGCACACCAGATAGAGCAGCCCGACTGTCGCACCATCCCCTTCGTTTTCCGCCTCGGGGTCCAGCAGCGCGGGCGCGACGCCGAGGCATAGGATGGCCAGCCCCGCCCCGACGGCCAGCGCGATCAGCCCGGACACTTCCCCGTGCGTCAGCCACAGCCGCCCCGCCGCGACGACGACGGTCCCCAACCCGAAGACGACGGGCGCGGACTCAGGCCCCGGTCGGCGCCGCGTCAGGGCGCATAATGCCCATCCGCCCAGCGCCCCCAGGGCGATGCCGCGTGCCGCCACGAAGTCCGCGCCCGACGCGCCCAGACGGACCATCGCCAGCCCGAGGAGCAGTGTTGAGGCGAGCCAGACGGCGTAAAACGAGAGGGGGAGGGTGGGGGTGGGGGGTGCGAGGCGGCGCGCAGCACGTCCGGCCATCAGGCCGAGGGCGAGCGCCGCCGCGCCGACAAAGAGGGCGAGCCAGGAAAGCAGCCAGAGATGGGTCATCAGGGGTCTCCTCAAGCCGCCGCACGAGTCGCACTCGCGGGCGAAGTGGCTTGAGAAGCAATTATACGCCTTGCAGGTTTATTCCTGCCGGGGGTGGGCGGTTGAAACC